>JBCDAP010000260.1:0-3995 GCA_039185335.1 Planctomycetota bacterium
CTCGACGAACAGCTGCTTTGCTTTGTCAACCTGCGGCGGGTTGCCCGGGCGGAGACGCGTATAGATCTTGAGCATCGCGGCTTCATGCTCGTTCGTCGCCACCTCACCGAACTGCTCGAGCTTCTCTTCCGCCACCGAGTTCAGGATCATCGGGTCGGAGGGGCTCTCGATCACGCGGACCGACTTGAGACCCGAGTTCTGGATCGCCTCGACGCCTTCGCCCAACTGATGGCCGACGTGGACAAACTCTTCGCCCGATTCGTTATCGAAGATCGTTTCCGCGGCCCAGTGCTCGGGTTTCAGATCTGCGACTTTGACTTCCTTGACCTCGTAGAACAAGGAAAGGACCGCGCTGGTCGAAGAGACCGCCTCGTCCAGGCACCGCAGGAACGTCGTCGCGGGGAGCTTGGTCGACTGATCGATCCGCATCAACAGCTGATCTTTCTTGGTCACCTCGAGCTCGATCCACGAGCCTCGCTCGGGGATGATGCGCGCTGAGTGCAGCGGGCGGTCACCCTCATCCGAGATGATCGAGAAATCGACGCCGGGCGAGCGGTGCAGCTGCGACACGATCACGCGCTCGGCACCGTTCACAATAAACTCGCCGCCGCCCATCATGATGGGGACTTCACCCAGATAAATCTCTTCCTCGGGGATGTCCGGGTGATTCTCTCTCTTCAGGCGGAGTGCCACACGGAAGGGCATGCCGTAGGTCAGGCGGAGCTCGCGGCACTCGTCCGGCGTGTAACGAGCCTCTTCCAGCGTGTAGTACCGGTACTCGAGCTCCATCGTCTCGTCGTACGATTTGATCGGAAAGACTTCACGAAGCAGCTGCTCGATGCCGATGTTGGGATCACGCTCGTAGGGATCGTGCTCGATCTGGATGTAACGGTCGTAAGCGTCCCGCTGGATTGCGGTCAGGTTCGGCACCGGAATGCCATCGCCACGCTTGGAGAAGTCGCGCACGGTCTTGCTCGACATCGGGTCAGTCCCCTCGAAAGTTAGATACGCTCAAACCCATCGCACACAACATCACAGAGGCGGAGGCCGCCTAAACGCTTCGACATAAAAGCCGAGTGATCCGTATGGTCGCTGTGGGCGAAGTGCAAAATGAGTCGGTGAGCCGGTGGTGACGCCAGAATCAGTACTGTAGACAAACGAACCATCCCGAGCAAGTCGGGTTCTGGCCCGCAAATCGTGCCTGAGCCGATTTTCTCGACTCAAACACGGGTTGTTTGTATTTCGGACGGGTGGGTGTCCGAAAATCAGATCGCTTACTTGAGCTCGACGGCGCCGCCGGCTTCTTCCAGCTTGCCCTTGAGCTCTTCGGCTTCGTCCTTGCCGAGGCCTTCCTTGATGGGCTTCGGCGCGTTGTCGACGAGTTCCTTGGCTTCCTTCAGACCAAGGCCGGTCGCCTCGCGGACAACCTTGATGACCTGGATCTTCTTGTCGCCCGCCGAGGTCAGCACGACGTCGAAGTCGGTCTTCTCTTCGGCAACAGCGCCGCCAGCGTCACCACCAGCAGCCATGACAACCGCACCGCCACCTGCAGCGGGCTCGATGCCGTACTCGTCCTTCAGGTAGTCAGCCAGGTCGACCGCTTCCTTGAGGGTGAGGCCAACGATTTTGTCGCCAAGCTCTTTGATCTCAGCGGAGAATTCCTTTGTCGCAGCTTCGTCGCTCATGATTCAATTCCTAACTCTTCAGACGGCTCGTTTCCCAAGCCGCCACATGCGCTTCCAAGAGGGGCCGGACCTTCCAGCTCTTTAACCCATGAGGGCCAGTCAGAAGCAGATGTTCTGTTCGCGGCTTCCGCCGCTTGTTTCGTCACGGTCTCAGCCGACCTTCGTGATCTCCTCGCCCTTCTCAAGCTTGTCCTGAATCGCCTTCAGGCAGCCCGCGAGCGCGCCAGCCGGACCACCCAAGACACCCGAAAGATTGCGGGCCGGCGAGAGCACCAGCGTGACCACATTCGCGATCGCCTCGTCGCGGGTGGGCAGCTTGGAGACGGCCTTTACGCCGGCTTCGCCCTCGTACAGCTCGCCTTCGATGCAGGCGGCTTTCAGCTCGAGTTGCTCAACCTCTTCGGCCCACTTCAGCAGCTCGCGAGCTACATCAACGACGGACTCGCCGCCGTAGGCCAATGCCGACGGACCCGACATCGCCGGTTCCAAAGCGGCCAACCCCGTGTCCTTGAACGCGTGCTTGGCGAGGTTGTTGCGAACGATGGTGATGCGGATGCCCTTGTTTCCAAGCTCTTGGCGGAGGCGGTTATTCTCGTTCGCCTCGATGCCGCGGATGGAGATGACGAGCGCGTCATCGACACCTTCGAGTCGATCCTGGTAATCCCGGATCATCCAATTTTTGACAGGCTTGCTCATGTTTGGCCTTCTCTTTCGTGGGTGATTGGGATTTACTCAGCCGCCCCGGCGGGGATCTGAACCAGAACAGACGGGGTCATGGTGCCGGAGACCGCGATCTTCTTGATGAAGTGACCCTTCACCGCGGAAGGACGCTGGTCGTCGATCGTGCGGATGAAGTGCTCGAGATTTGAGAGCAGATCGCCCTCCGAAAAGCTCATCTTGCCGATCGGGGCATGGATGTTTCCGCCCTTGTCGTTGCGGTACTCGACCTTACCGGCCGCGTATTCCTTGACCGCGTTGGCTACATCCTTGGTCACGGTGCCTGCCTTGGGAGAAGGCATCAGACCTTTCGGGCCGAGCACACGGCCGAGCTTCGAGATCACACGCATCATGTCGGGCGAAGCGACGGCAACGTCAAAATCCATCCATCCCTTTTCGATCTCGCGGACGAGCTCTTCGCCACCTGCTTTGAGTGCGCCGGCAGCGATCGCTTCCTTCTCCACTTCGGGAGTACAGAACGCAACCACACGCTTCGACTTGCCGATGCCCGCGGGGAGCGCGACCGAACCACGGAGCGCTTGGTCCGCCTGGCGAGGGTCGATGTTGAGGTGGAGAACCACTTCGACCGTTTGATCAAACTTGGGTGCCTTGAACCGCTTGAGCTGGGCGACCGCATCCGCGGGCGACTTGAGCTCTTCCGAACGGCTTTCGAAGTTCTCGCGATGACGCTTGGGCATCCGAGCAACACGAAGGGCAGCTGCATCTTTCGTCTTGGCCATCAGAATTACCCTTTCACCACGATGCCCATCGAACGGGCGGTGCCTTCGATCATCCGCATGGCCGACTCGATGTCCCATGCGTTCAAATCGTTGATCTTCTCTTGGGCCATCTCGCGGACCTGATCCTTGGTGACCGTGCCGCCGTTGAGGTCTTGGGGCGTACCCGAACCCTTTTCAACGCCCGCGTACTTCTTCAGAAGCGCGGAAGCGGGGGGGCTCTTGAGTTCGAACTCGAACGAGCGGTCGGAATAGACCGTGATGACGCAGCCCATCATCATGCCGCCTTTGTCGGCGGTCGCAGCGTTGAACTGCTGGATGAACTGACCGGGGTTCACGCCCGCAGCACCGAGGGCTGGGCCGAGAGGTGGACCGGGAGTGGCTGAACCACCCGGAGCCATAACTTTGATCTGATTGATGACTTCGCGCTTGGCCATGGATACCTCCACCTCCCACGTGCCCCCGAAAAACTCGGAAGCATGAACGAGGCCTGTCGCTCATGCGGGCTTCAACGTGGTGCAATCGGTTGAAAAAAAACTCACTTGTCGCCCCGGAAATGCGTTTCCGAGGCCGCTCGCGAGGCCCACCAAGCGCCAAGCGAGTCGAGCAGAATAGCAAGATCCCAGAAAGAGATCAAGCCCACCTGTTTTAAAGAAAGCCCGTCTCGTTGATTACCTGGCCGCTGTGCTCGTGGCGCTCGCGGGCCGAACCGCTTCGAGCAGCACCCGCGCTGACTCGGATCGATCCCCATCTGAGATGGCTTCTTGGATCAGCTCGTGCGCCTGCTCGTGCTCGAACTGCTGGTAAGCGAGCACGGCAAGCAGGAACTGGCGGTCGGGATCATCCAGGCGATCGA
>JBCDAP010000261.1:0-3957 GCA_039185335.1 Planctomycetota bacterium
AACGCGTCTTCGATCTCGTTCGATCTCAAGAATGCCTCGAGTGCAGCACGATCGAAGATGTTCGCGGAACCGCTGCAGTCAAAATCAACGGGCGAAGCTGTGAAGTGGTAGATATCTTCAACGTTGGCAACACCATCACCGTTGACATCTGCGTTGCCGAAGGGCACCAGATCAAGGCGAGCGAGTGGGTTGCCAACAGGAGTCGACTGCCACGAAACCCCAGGGATAGACGCAAAGGCAGCCTCGGCGAATGTCAGATTATGCTCGTAGAAATTCTCGAGCAGCCATCTAAACTTGGCAACGAAAATTGTCGTTGGCTCGCGAACATGCGCAATGGTGAATGAGCCACCAAGGCCAATAAAGTCGAGAGCCTGCTGCTGACCGCCGCGAATGCCCCCAGCCACGACCGAGTTTCCATTAAACGACTCATACGACAGGAAGACCGCTGCTGGATGAAAGTTGTCGAATGACCGGAGATAGACGCCCACACCGGGTGGATCTTCTCCGTTGCTGCCGTTGATATCGTGATTCTCGCCAAAGGACCCATACGCGATGAGTGGGGTTTCTTGGGCGACGGCATCTTGCCCGTCGATGAAATCGAGCGTCGAATCCAAGAATGTCTCCATCGAACTTGATGCACCGGCGAGTAACAGTTGATCGAGATAATTCACAGTTGAATCAAAGTCATCGATCGCAGGGTAAACCGGAGGATCGCCATTGAAATCAAGATCGGCGCCGGTTGAGGTTGGCAACTCGTCGAACAAGGCTCGAACGCCGCAAACCGGAACAGTAATCGGCTGCGATGTTCGTTCAATCATCGCGATCGCATTCTCAACCCCGGATACACCATTCAGCTGAGGGCCATCCAGGCGACACACAGGAAACACCGCGTGACGATGTGATGTGTTTGCCAACGGCACAAACTGCTGAGCCAGCTTATTGCTTGGTGAAGATATTGCTGCAAGCGAATTGACAACAACCAACGTTGTTGATGAGAAATCGATCCCTGTTTCGGTGTACCACGGGTTGCGGATAGGACCGATGTCTTTGTCGGGCTCCGTCCCGGTAGGACGGAGGTCGTACATCACCAGAGAGAGTTCTGACTCGAACGACGCAAATGTCGACACAAAGCCGCCAGTAAACTCATCCGTCCCCGAGATTTCTCCTGGGAGGCCGCGCGTTGTTGCCATCGCACGCAGCCCAGTGACATGTCGCAGGCCATCGACAAGCGTCACAAAGTTTGTATCGATGTAGGCGGCCAAGGGCTCGCGCACCTTCGTGTCAAACTCCGCATAGCTCAATCGATCGACGACCAGCGTTGGGTCATTCAGATCGAACTCCATTACCTCTGGATACGCGGCAATGTATGCATCACGAATCTGTGACGATTCCGTGCTCGCTGAGTTCCAAACCAGCAACAACTCGCTCGGCTGGAGAGCAAGAACAGGGTTGCTGAACAGCATCCCAACAAGGGCCCCGAGCAAAGCACAAATCACCTTGGTCGGGTTCTGACAACTATCGCGCATGGAGAATCCTCTCTGCTCTCGTCCACATCTGATACTACATCACCATTCTTCGGCATGCTTGCCGACACACGGAAAAACGCCCCAATCAAGTCATTCTCTCACTCGTATGGACCCAGCAATCGATATCAACCCAACTTTGGACAGAAAATCGCTTCTGGCTGTAAAAGCATCCCAAGCTTCAAGAAGCTCCCCAAGCACCCCAAAGGACTGGTTCATCCCGTTGCTACCTGACCAATCTGCGGGGATAGGTTCATCGGATTACTTGTAAACGGCATGACTACTTTGATTGCTTGGCCCAAGAATCCTTGAGTCCAACGGCTTTGTTGAACACAACACTCTCATTTTCTTGACTCGCGAGGCAGTAGTACCCGTGCCGCTCAAATTGGAATCGACGGATTCCATCAACCCAATCCGGGTCCCCCCCGCCTGCCGACCACTCCGATTCAATAATCGCTCCACGGCGAACATCAAGCGATTCTTTGTTGAAGTTGATCATCCAATCCCAACCATCGTCCTCGTTCTTCGGCTTCCGATCAGGACGTTCAACCATAAACAAGCGATCGTACTCATGAACCTCGATCGGCAGCCCGTGCTCGGCGCTCACCCAATGCAGGGTGCCCTTGACCTTGCGCACTTTTCCTTCGGCATCCGCAGGCGGAGAGTTGCCGCCACGAGTTTCCGGGTCGTAAGTGCACCGCAACTCGACAATCTCGCCCGCATCATTCTTGACAACCTCTTCACAACGAACCCAGTAGGCGTATCGCAGCCGGACCTCCCCGCCAGGCTTCAGACGAAAGAACTTCTTGGGAGCGTCCTCCATAAAGTCTTGGCGTTCGATGTAGATCTCTTTTCCGAACGGCACCTTGCGCGACCCCGCGGCTTCATCCTCCGGGTTATTCACCGCTTCCATCCACTCCGTCCGCCCGGCTTCGCCGTGCTCGTCCCAGTTGGTGATCACAACCTTCAGCGGATCGAGCACACACATCCGCCTCGGCGCCCGCCTATTCAGATCATCCCGCACCGCGTTCTCGAGACGAGCAACATCAATCAAAGCATTGAACTTCGTCACACCGCCTTGATCGCAAAAAGCACGGATGCTCTCGGGCGTGAATCCACGCCGACGCAACCCACTGATCGTCGGCATCCGAGGATCATCCCACCCTGACACCTTTCTCTCCTCGACTAGGCGGAGCAGCTTCCGCTTGCTCGTGATCGTGTAGCTCGGATTCCACCGCGCAAACTCGATCTGCTGCGGATGAAGGATCCGCTCGCCCTCACTCCGACCCTCGTTAATCGCCTCAATGAACCAGTCATACAACGGACGATGATCTTCAAACTCAAGCGTACAGATCGAGTGAGTGATCCCTTCAATGGAATCCTCCAGCCCGTGCGCCCAGTCGTACATCGGATAGATATGCCAAGCATCACCCTGGCGATGATGAGACGCGTTCACCACACGGTACATCACCGGATCTCGCAGGTTCATGTTCGGGCTCGTCATGTCGATCTTTGCACGAAGCACGCGCGAACCATCCGCGAACTCGCCTGTTCTCATCTTCTCGAACAGCTCCAAGCTCTCCGCCGCAGAGCGGTCACGGAACGGGCTTTCCATACCGGGCGCCTTCAGAGTCCCTCTCTGTTCACGGATCGTCTCGGCATCCTGCTCGTCGACGTACGCCTTGCCTTTCGCGATCAGCTCCTTTGCCCATTCGTACATGCGGTCGAAGTAGTCCGAAGCGAAACGCACACCCGCCATCGCATCGCTATCTTCCTGATCAACCCACTCGAAACCGAGCCAGCGCACATCTTCCACGATCGAATCGACGTAGCGCTGTTCTTCCTTCGCAGGGTTCGTGTCGTCGAATCGCAGGTAGCAACGCCCGCCGAATTGCTCAGCCAACCCGAAATTCAGGCAGATGCTCTTCGCATGCCCGATGTGCAAAAACCCATTCGGCTCAGGCGGAAAACGCGTGGTCACAACCGAGCGATCGCCCGCCGTCCCCCACTTCCCGATCGCGATATCGCTCTCGATGCGTTCTTCGATGAAGTGCATCTTGCGGGTCTCCGCCTCATTGGTTGCTGTTTCGGTATCCATACCACGAATCCTACACGCATCAAAAACAAAAAACGCCCGCGAAGCGATCCGCGGGCGTGAGTTCATCCGATTGTGGAGGCTCTAGCTTGCCGGAAGCTCTGCTTCACCGTTCGCCTCGGCGACCACTTCGCGTTTCTTCGCACGCTGGGGGGACACCTTGACGAACGCATCCGGCAGGTCGATCCCCGCCTGGTCCGCCAACTCGTGGATCTGCGGCAAGCTGCCGATCAGCCCCGACAAGAAGTCCGCGGTCGCTCCACGCGTCCCCGAACCCTCGCCGCCGGACCCCGAATCCCAGACCGTGATCTTGTCGATCTTGAGGTTCTGGATCGCCTT
>JBCDAP010000262.1:0-3955 GCA_039185335.1 Planctomycetota bacterium
AACTCGCCCATCTCGGTCGAGAGCGTCGGCTGGTAACCCACCGCGGAGGGCATACGCCCCAGCAGCGCGGACACTTCCGAACCCGCCTGCGTGAAGCGGAACACGTTGTCGACGAAGATCATGGTCTCTTTACCCGACGCATCGCGGAAGTTCTCGGCCATGGTCAGGCCCGAGAGAGCGACACGGAGACGAGCGCCGGGGGGCTCGTTCATCTGGCCGAAGACCATCGCGACCTTATCGATGACGTGGGCGGTGTTGCCGTTCTCATCGGTGTACTCGGCCTCTTGCATTTCGAGCCAGAGGTCGTTGCCTTCGCGGGTGCGCTCCCCGACGCCGCAGAAGACGGAGTAGCCGCCGAACTCACGGGCGACACGCGCGATCATTTCCTGAATGATGACGGTTTTGCCGACACCGGCACCGCCGAACAGACCGATTTTGCCACCACGAACGAACGGGCAGAGGAGGTCAATAACCTTGATACCCGTTGGCAGGACTTCGGTCTGCGGGTTGAGTTGGTCGAATTGCGGGGGCTTGGCGTGGATGGGCATGCGCTCTGTCGTGCCGGCGTCGCCGCGCTGATCGATCGGCTCGCCCAGCAGGTTGAACACACGACCCAGAACCTTCTCGCCGACCGGAACAGCAACCGCTTCGCCCGTGGAGACGCAGTTCGCACCGCGGGTCAAACCATCGGTGGAACCGAGAGCGACACAGCGGACGTTGCCACCACCGAGGTGCTTGGCAACTTCACCGGTCAGCTTCACTTCTACGCCCGAGCGGGTGGTCGCGTTGACCTTGACGGCGTCGTAGATGTTGGGGAGCTGGTCCTCGGGGAACTGAGCATCGAAAGTTGAACCGATGACCTGTGTGATGACACCTTCGGTGGCCATGAGCCTCTCCTTAGATAAAGCAAAGGGGGGAGGGGGAGCGGGGGCAGAACTGAGTTGGACCGCGTCGATTCCACCAGGGCTTCGCGCGGGCGAACAGTGTAGCGGGGTGACCCGTTTCGGGCGAGGGGTTCGTGATCAAGGTTGGGCGAACCGATTCCGAACACATGCCGTACTCAAGCCGAAGCTCAACACGGAGATCCGAAGTTCAACAGGACCGAGATGAAATCGCCCACATCCACCGATTGATCGTTGTTCGCGTCTCCGTCCGGGCCTGGCCTGCCAAAGTTCAACAACACCGCGATGAAATCCCCGACGTTGACCAATCGATCCGCGTTCGCATCGCCTTCGCAATGGCCTGCACCCGCCCCGCAAGGCACATCACAACTATTGACCTCGGAGAAAACCGCACCCCCGGCCTCGCAGATCGCACGAGGAACATCGAGGTGACAACCATCGATATCACAACACGCCCCGAGCTCGCTCACAAAATCGCACAGCGACCGTCCGAGATCCTCCGGATCAGAGGTTTCACAATCCCCAGCGAGAAGCCAGCTCCCACCGTTATCCGTGCAGATGCGCTTGTTATTGACAGCAGAGAAGCATTGATCACCGATACAGCAGCCGTTCAAAGATTCGTCAATATCCCCGGTCGTCCCAGGTGCGCACGGAACCAAATCGCACGACTGGTTCAGAAAAAACTCTCCGCTGCATTGGCTCTCCGTGAGATCGCTCGTACAGACACCATCGACGCAGCAAGCACCGGCATCAACCGATTGATCACTGCAATCGATTGCGGTGCACGTGTTGTCCGCCCAGAAGGTGAAGCCCGCTCCTGCACAAGCGCCGGAAGCCACTCCATCGGCACACGAGAAATCGCTTGTGTCGCAGCAAGCCCCCGTTGCTGGATTGGAGATTGAGCTCGCCTGGATACGCAAATTCTCAATGACCACAACCTCATTGGCTCCGTCGAGCGATGCCTCAAGGCGAATCGTGAGTGTCGAGCCCGTGCCATCAAGCACGCGTACAAGCTCTCTAGGAGTGTTGGTCAACGTTGTTGGGCCAGCGGCGAGAGGGCTCGGAATGTGAATCACCGTTCCGGATTCCATCGTGTACCGGCCCTCCCTCAAAGGATCACCCGTCATATGCCAGAGCTGCTGCGGGACTCCACCATCGATGATCGCGTACCAATCAATCCGGTCCGCGAAGGGCCCAGTCTCGCCCTCGAATTCGCCCATCGCGGCAATCCGGATCGAAACCCCGAGGCCAGAAGCGCCAGAGATATCGAATGTCCATTCCGCGACGCTCGGATCAAGCGCGTTCACCGGGTTGACCGTATCGGCAAGAACAAAGAATGCTTCACGCTGATCGGATCGAAGGATACCAAAGGCATCCTGGGGATCATTAGCTGACTCATCGATGAGATGGTTCGCTGCATTGAGCTGAGCGGTGGTTCGATCGGTCAGCCCGAAGAAGTCGGCCGGGAAAGTACTCGGAAAATGACCATTGGTCAGAGCAAGATCTGGCTGGACTCGGAACGACATCGCTTCACGTCGATCGTTGAAATTATCGACAGCGAGTTCGTTCGCGTGAGCGGAACCAACCAAGCCGACTGCTGCAAGTACCAGAATAGCGCGACAATCCATACGTCTTCTCCCATCAGGATCAAGGTAGTTCCGCCAAGTCACATGCGTACTTTGTACCAAGCATTTTTGTGTTGGCCAAGAAAAAGGGCCGGCAGAAGCCGGCCCTTGAATCATATTCGGATCGGATGCGATCGATCAGCTGCAGCTGGTGCCGAAGTTGAGCAAGACAGCGATGAAGTCCGCAACGTTCACCACATCGTCACTGTTCGCATCACCAGCAAGGCCGCTGCCGGTCTGGCCGAAGTTGAGCAAGACAGCAATGAAGTCCGCAACGTTCACGACGTTGTCACCATTCGCATCACCATCACAAACTACAGCGGTCTCGCAGAGATCCGCGATGGTGTTATTGTCAAGATCTTCGCAAGATCCATCGGCCGAGAAGGTCACGCCGGCACCAACACAGACCGAAGCGGGAACATCAACAGCACACTCGGTCCCATTGCAGCATGCACCAACAGCACCAACATTTTCGCAATCGAGTTCTGCACAGGTCACGCCGCGGAAAAATGTACCGTTGGAGTTGGTGCAAATCTGCTGAGTAGAAGGATTGTCGAAGCAGCTCGAGTTGGAAAGGCAGCAAGCGGTCACGGAGAAGTCAGGCCCTTCGCCCCCGGTTGTCGGGCAGGTCACCTCAGAGCAAAGCATGTCTTGGAAAGCATTGCCGGCACAGTTCGCGACAACGACTGTATCGGTGCAAACTTCGTCGACACAGCAAGCGCCTGTCGGATCAACGTTGCCGTCACCCTCGGGGAGCACGATCGCAGCACTCGAACCGGTCGAGATCGCGACAACACACACCTGATCGAGCACGTATGTCTCTGGCTGGGCGGTGCCTTCGAGAACATCGACCTCAAGCGGAGCTCCGAAAGAGCGGGCCTGGACAACAAGCGCAGTGCGAGGATCAAACATGGTGGTGTCACCTTCGTCTTGGACCCAAACATGCTCGAGTTGCGTCCACTCGGAAGGAGCTTCAACAGTGCCACCGGAGAACGTGTTGTTGCCGCCCGCGCTCCCGTTGAAGCCCGGGAAGAACGACGAGTAGTGACCCCAGATCCGGTTCGAAGGGTTTTCACCGGGCGTGGTGTCGTATGCGTAGAACGAAGCAGCGACAATGTCGCCATCATTCAGGTCAGTCGCGCCGCCAAGGAAGATCTGGAAGTTGGAATTGGTTCCCGAGCGAGATCCAGTGATCTGAAGAGCACGGGTTCCGGGATTCGGGTTGCCCGCGGGCGAAACGATGTTGGTGAGGTCGCCAACGAAGTTGAACGAGGTTTCGCCTTCCAGCGCGAGACCGTTGTCTTCCCAGCCGTAGCACATGGGACCAACAACGTTAACGTCGTTGACCGAGTTGAAATTGATCGATGCGTCGTACGGGAAGAAGAACTCACCCTCGTTCACGCAGGTGGCTTCGTTGGAATCAACGAC
>JBCDAP010000263.1:0-3954 GCA_039185335.1 Planctomycetota bacterium
CTCGCTATTAAGCCGCGAGGGCGTACTGCGTGTTGGCAGTTATAAAAGTGTTGAACGTTTGATAACGCGGTCCACGTTCGCCGCGACGCGCCACACTGTGCATCACATGCCCGGTCGAAACCGTTCGGCCCCATGTTGTGAAAGACGATGCCGGGTCACCCCGGCTTGCCCAACCTCATTGGCGGGCAGGAGAGAAGTATTGGCTTACTCGGGCTCTGGGACCAGCGATTTCTTCCACTGGCCACATTTTCCGGGTGGTAGCCCTCAGAAACAATACAAATTCCTTGCATCCGTTCGAATCAAAGGCCCGAAGTCGACACAGCCGGGCATCAGCGCCCGGCAGGAAAACAGGATATCGGCGGCTGCGGGTCGTTCATCAGTTCGCCGATTCACCAACACCTTATGAAGGAGCTTTGTCCCGTGTCACGTTTGACTCTTGCTATCGGTGCGCTCGGCGCCATCTCGCTTGCACCTGTCGTTATCGCCGGCAACTGCGACTCTTATTCCCACAAGGAGGCATCCAATCCCACAGTTCGTGTGATCCATGCCTCACCGAATACACCCGAAGTCGACATCTTCGCTGGCGCAGCTGACCTGCCGTCCTCGAGTGTTCAGAATCGTGTCCTGCAGGATGTTCCTTACTTCACCGCCTCGCCGCGTCTGGAAGTTCCTTCTGGCACTTACTTCTTTGATGTTGTTGCTCCAGCAGCTGGGTATACCCCCGCGATCGATCTGAACGAAATTAAGCTCAAGAACGACAAGGAGTACACCGTTATCGCGGCGGGAGACGTTTCCGATGGCGTCGACGCATTCCTCTTTATCGATGACAACGAGCATGTCGAGGGCAAGGCGAAGGTTCGCTTAATCCACGCTTTCGAAAACCTGACCGTGGACGTGGCCGAATCGGGCCTTGGCACCATCGCGAACAACTTCGAGTACGGCACGGCGTCTTCGTACTACGAACTGCCGCCTGGCGCGTACAACTTCTCATTGCTCAACGAGGCGGGCGACTCCACTATCGCCAATCTACCCGAGCTCGACCTCGAAGCCGATGCGGTGTACACCGTGATCGTGACCGGATATGTCGGTGTGGCCCCAGAGGCACAGGTCCTGGTTGATGTTGCTCCAGACACGCAGACGGCTTCGGTCATCGATGTGCACTACACCCAAACATCCAGCAACGGTTCGAACTGCGGCAGTCACTAAACGCAACAACCGCAAGTTTTTCTCCCTCCCGTGGGTGAAGCGAGTGAATACTTGCTTCACCCATTGTCAGAATGGTCTTCGCGATTGACACCTTCGCCGAAGCGTTTGGCGTCGAGTTGTTTGGGGTCACGCCCCTGCGCAGCTTTCTCTTTGTGCTGCTCCTTCGGGGAGACATGGAACGTCGCGAAGCATCGGCCAACGCGTTTCTCACGCTCGTCGGCCGGGGTCAAGCCTTGGTAGATATTGAGCTTGACCTTGATGTTGAACTCGCCACCCGCTTCGATAAGTGCATCCAGGTCTTCCATCATCTCGCAGCGATAGACCGCCGGACCGATACACGGGCGGAGGAATCGGTAGGTGAGTTCCTTGCAGACGACCCGATAATCAGAGCCGGCTTTCTTAAAGACGTACATCCCCCCCGCGACTTCGGAGTTCGCGAGGAGGCTCGCGCCGGCCATGGCGTTGTACCAGTTCTTGTTGAAATGGCGGAATGGGAGGACAGCGGTAAATGTGCCGTACTGATCGTCGTCCTCGTTCTTGAGCATCTTGATGCCCGAACGGAACGCGTAGGGCAGCCAGAGCATCGAGCAGACGCGGTGCCAAAAATTGTTGCGTGTCGAGAGACGCGAAACAAACGCTTCCGCGCGTTCAAAGAGTGTCAGCTTGCGTTTCTCGCGTGGGGCCGTCTGGCGACGAGACCGCTCGGCAGGCGACGTGATCTCGGGGAGCGTCTCGACAACTTCCACCTCGCTGGTGGTGGCGCTGCAGGTCTCAGATGATGTCGTGTTGCGTTCGCTCACGCGTGGCTCCAGTGAAGACACATGATAGGCGATGAACGACCCGAGCAGGGGGCGAACTTTCAGGGTGCGACCTCGGATATCTCGGCCGATTCAAAGAGACGGAGGCGAATCCACTTGCCGTTCGCGGTGTTGATGCCCTCGATGTGGGTCCCGAATTGGTCTGCGATGTTGCAAGGGGCTGCCGTTGCCTGATGAGCGTCGACGATGTACGTAGAGGCACCAAAACCGGGTTCGGATGCCGAGTCAAGCCAGTCGCACCAGTGTTGCTGGTCTGTGCGCTTGAGTTGGCCTCGGGTGAGGAAAACAAGGGAGTCCTCGGCGTAGCCATAAGCATAAACCGGGGTGTTGTCTAGACCGGTTTCTGAAAGAATCTGGGAGGAGGGCCAGAGCGTGGATGTGTTGGGCATTGCGACGCCCAGCAGGAGTGTGCCTGTGCCGAGAGCGCTGAGAATGAGCAGGAACTGAGCGCAAAAAATTCTTTGACGGTTTGCGGCCAACGCGGCAAAGAGAAGCAGAGCGATTGTCATGGTAATTGCAATGACTGCCGTGGTGAATCCGACAAAGGCGTAGTAAGAACGCTCTTGCACGATGATGTACCCGGCGGCCAGCACGATGATCGCTCCGATGGAAATGCAAATCCAGGTGCCGACCTTGAAGCCGCGTGTCCGGATGTCGGGGAGCGAGCCGGCTTGTGCGGCGAGAACGGTTCGTGCTGTGAGCAGCGCGATGAGCGGATACATCGGCAGTGTGTAGTGGGGAAGCTTCGCAGGGGTGAGTTCAAAGACGAACCACGCGGGAATCATCAGGGATAAGCACACGGTTTCAGGGCGCGGGCGCCGTGCGCGCAGAATCGCGAATCCGCGTTTCAGAGCGCTGAGGGTGAGGAGGGAACCAGGGAAGAACAGCACAGCGAGGAGCGCGAGGTGGTAGCCGGGGATCGGGACGAAGTGCTCTTTGCCGCCTGCGGCTCGGACAAAAACCTCGTCCCACAAAGTGGCGGCGTATTCGGCGACACCACCCATCGACCAGGCCACAGCAGCAAGCCAAGGCATCGGGATGGCCAGGACAATGACAAAGCCGAGGATCGGGCGGAGTGCTCTGAGAAAGGCGAGGCCGGTCTGCTTGCGGAGTATGAGGCAAAGGAGCAGGATGCCCGGAACAATGATAAGGGGCGTGATCGGGCCTTTGCTCATGACTCCCGCGCCGACTGCGATCCAGAGCAGGACAGCGGTGATCGGTTTGACGGTGTGGTGCGCACGCCATTGTGCCCACGCCGCAGCGAAGGCCCAAAGGGCCGCGGTCGTTGTAGCGAGAAGCAACTGGTCGGCACGCGCTTGGCGGGCATCCCACATAACCATGACACAAACAGCGAGCATCGCGGCGCCGAGTAAGGCGGTACGAGGTTCAAAAAGGCGGAGTCCAAGCCGCCACGTCATCAACACAGCTGCAATCGCACACAAAGCGCTGACGAGGCGATAAGCGCCGATATTGCCTGTCGGAAAGCGTGCAAGCACAAACTCCCCGATGTCATGGTCTGGATGATCGAGCAGAGAAGCAGGGACGGATTGGAGCCAATAGATAAGCGGGGGTTTATTGAGTCGTGGGCGGTCTTGGATGCGTGGGACCGCGATCGCTTCGACAACCTCTGCAGGAGATGACGCGGTTCGTATCCCATCAACCATCTGCCGAGAGGCCTGAGCGAAACGCGACTCGTCGCGGTCTACCGGTGGCATCGTCAGCAGGCCCGGGATGTACGCGATCAGGCAGATGATCACGAGAAGAAGGGCGGCGATGGGCGAACGGGCGAGCCGGAGAAAGCGACGGGATGAGGGATCTTGCGATTGCACGGGACCACGGTAGCGGATGATTCTGTTGGGATCGGGCGTCCGGTTGCGAGAGAGGCTCAGAGTGGTTCTGCTAGAGGGATGGGTTTCCGGATGCCGATGCC
>JBCDAP010000264.1:0-3934 GCA_039185335.1 Planctomycetota bacterium
TGATGGCCACGATGACCGCGAGCAGCCTCGAAACCCTGCTCAGAGCTGTGATTCCGCCTGCGAGTGAAGCGAGAGCCAGAACGACCAGAGCCACCGATTCGACGAGCAAACGGTCGAGGAATAGAAGCCTGGTGCCTGATGCAAACTGCTGAACAAAGGCATCTGCCTGATAGCTGTAGGACATGCGAGCCGCTTCGATCGCGACACCGACACTCGCTCCGACCGCGAGGACGGCAAGGACCCCGAGGCCTCCGAAGAGCCCGATCGCCCCGCTTGCGGGAAGCCTGGGAGTCAGAGCGGACACACAGAGGAGGGAGATGATGATGAGCTGGCCGTCGAGAAACGAGATTCCTCCAACGGCTTGTGTTATCGCAATCATGGCACCGCTGACGGCGAGTGCGGCTGCCCCCCACGCCGACTCGGCGAGGGTGACGCGAGGCGATAACGCGATCGCTACGCCGGCCGCGAGGATCGCGAGGTCGATCCCGATCGCAACCATCGCTTGGCTGAGGCCAATCGTGAGCCCAACGATAGAGATCAGGCCGCACAATCCCCAGGCGATGAGACCGATGATGCCGCCCGTGGCGGGAAGAGGCTGCCCTGGCTGCTCTTGAACGGGTTCAGACATGCCGGTTCAACCCAGATCCTTGAGCGTGCAGATGTCTGGCAAGTTGCGGTAGTACCCGTCGTAATCCAAGCCGTACCCAACAATGAATTCGTCCGGGATCTCGAAACCGACGTACTCGGCCTCGACGTTCTGGACAACGCGCCTCGCTTTTTTGTCGAGCAGCACGATGGTTCTGAGTGTCGCGGGCTCTTGCTCTTGCGCGAGCGTTTGCACGAGTGAAAGTGTGGCACCGGAATCGAGGATGTCGTCGATGATGACGACGTGCTTTCCGTTGAGGTTGTCCGGGAACGCCGAGCGCATCATGGCACCCTTGCTCAATGTCGACTGGCCCGGATAGCTGGAAACAGTCACGAGATCGAGCGAGAGCTTGAGCGGCATATGGCGGATCAGATCGGCCGCGAACACCATCGCTCCGGTCATCACGGGAACCATCACGATCCGGTCGGGGTGCGTGAAAGCATCGGCTCCCTCAGCTTCCAGATCGTGTTGCAGATCTGCGGAGAGGGTCTTTCCCATCTCTTCAACGCGGGCATCAATCGCCTCGCGGTGGATCATCACTCTGTCGATCTCCTGTCGCATCCGCGAAAGCCTACACTGGAAGCCCGATCCTTGTGACAGGAGCCCACAACTGGCCAATACGAAAGACGAGCAGGGCAGATCGTTCCTCGCCCGAGAAATCGGTAAGCGCGATCCGTTTGCCTCGACCGAGGAGGAGATTTTTCTGAACATCGCCCGGACGTATGAGTCCCTGTCCGGACCGGTGCAGTGCCTGCTGAAGTATCATGCTCTCTCCTTGTCTCTGTACAACGCGCTCCGGATCGTTGTGGGGAGCGGTGATCAGGGGATCCGGATTTCGGACATCGCGGAGCGCATGATCTTCCGAGAGCCAGATTGCACCCGTCTCGTTCACAAGCTCGAGAATGCGGGTCTCGTTGAGCGTCGACCTTCGACGGCAGACAAGCGTGCGGTCATTATCACAGCCACAACGGCCGGAAAGAAGAAGGCCCAGGAGATTCTGCCCGAGATCCTTGAACTGCATCGTCACCAGCTGAAAGGGCTCACACAGGTCGAGATGGATTCATTGAATAACCTGCTTGTCGCTGCGCGATGCGGAGACGACGTGAGCCAGTCCGATGAGGAGAACGATTGAGCACGGAACGCACCAAAGCGCTCATCATTGGTGCGGGGCTCAGCGGGCTTGCCTGCGCGCTCCGCCTCAGTGAGGAGGGGCACGAATGCATCTTGCTCGAAGCGTCTGATGGTGTCGGCGGGCGTGTCCGGACCGACACCATCACGAGGCCCGAAGGTAACTACCTTCTCGACCGTGGCTTCCAGGTGTATCTCGACGCCTATCCCGAAGGGCGACGTTTTCTCGATCATGAGGCGTTGGACCTTTCTCGTTTTTATCCGGGAGCGATGGTCCGCTTTGGTGATGATTTCCATCGTGTCGCGGATCCATTTCGGCGTCCGCTGCACGCCGCCGCGGCGGTCCGTTCTCCGATCGCCACCCTCCCGGACCTCGTCAAGATCGGTGGCCTCTACCGCGCAATCCGCAAACTCGATCCGAATGATCCTGACATCGCTGATCGCCCTGCGATCGAGCTGCTCCGCCACTTCGGCTTGTCTGACCAGGTCATCGATTGTTTCTTCCGTCCGTTTTTTGGAGGGGTTTTCTTCGATCGTTCGCTGGAAACATCCAGCCGTGCTCTCGCTTTCAACTTCTTGATGTTCGCACGGGGTAACACCACGCTGCCTGCCGACGGCATGCAAGCGATCCCGGACCAGCTTGCCGCTAAGCTCCCCGAGGAGACCGTTCGGCTCCGCACGCGAGCCCTGTCGATCGATGGAACACGCGTGCAGGCCATGAGCGGCGGCGTGTTTGAAGCTGACCATGTTGTCATCGCGACCGACGGTGCGGTCGCTCATGATCTGATGAACCAGCCGCGCACACGAGCATTCACGGAAACGACATGCGTCTGGTTCGCATCACCCCATGATCCTGTCGACCAGCCGATTCTGTTGCTTGATGGCGACGGGAAGGGGCCGGTGAATCATTTGGCGGTCGTTTCCTCCGTACAACCAACGTATGCACCGAAGAGTCATTCGTTGATCAGTGCCAGCATCATCGGTGGATCAACTCATTCTGACGGGCACCTTGCTGATCTGGTCCGATCGCAGCTCGTGGATTGGTTCCCAGACCATGATCTGAGTAAATGGGATCTGCTACGCATCAACAGGATCCGCCACGCTCTTCCCGCTCAGCCCGCCGGCTCGCTGTCTCCTTGGCAACGATCCACAACCATCGCTCCGAACCTGCATGTGTGCGGCGATCACGTGGACAACGCTTCCATCAACGGGGCGCTTGCCTCTGGGAGACGATGTGCCGAGGCGATCCTTGAGTCGTGAGTACTAGCCGTCGACGGTCTCGATCCATCCGCCGCCAAGGACGAGATCGGTCTCGTCTGCGTCGTACACAACCAGAGCCTGACCTGGCGTGACCGCGAGCTGCGGCTCATCAAAGCGAATCTCGAAACGCCCGCTGCGCCCTGAGTGGCTCGAGGTGCCGTCTTCAGCATCCGAGAGAACCCGGTACTGCGCCAGCACCGCCTCCGAGTTATAACGATGTCTTGCCATGCAAGGGCGCCAGGAGCCATCATGCTGTTGCGTGACCAGCCAATTGGCTTCGCCGCAGGCGCACGACATGGACATCAACTCGTCTTTTGATCCGATGGTGACTGTATTGGTTTGCGGGTTCTTATCGACCACGTAGATCGGGTATCCGAGCGCAACGCCCACGCCGCGGCGCTGGCCGAGTGTAAAACGGTGCTGCCCGTCGTGCGAGCCGACGACATTGCCATCTCGGTCAAGAATGTCACCTTGCTGCGAGAGCTCGGGGTCCCGTCGTTCGAGGAAGCCTGCGTAGTCCTGGTTGGGGACAAAGCAGATCTCCTGCGAGTCCGGCTTATCGAACACAGGCAACCCCATCTCATCGGCCAACGCACGGACTTCTGACTTCGTTTCGTACTCCCCGATGGGAAGCATCATGTGTACAAGGCGATCCTTCGGCACACCAAACAGCACATAACTCTGATCCTTGTTGGCATCGCGTCCGCAGCGGAGCTGGGGCTGGCCGTGGACGCCCTCGGTCACGCGGGCGTAATGCCCCGATGCCACGATGTCCGCATCGATCTGCCTAGCGTAGTCGTGCAGCTTGCCGAACTTGAGCCAATCGTTGCACCGAACGCAGGGGTTGGGTGTTCGCCCGTCGGCGTACTCCTGGTGGAAGTAGTCGATAATCCGCCCAAA
>JBCDAP010000265.1:0-3917 GCA_039185335.1 Planctomycetota bacterium
CTCGTCTTCGGGGACTTCTTCGCGGAACGAGCGGTAGATCCGCTTGGGCTCGAAGAAGATGACCGGATCGGGATCGCGGATCGCGCTGATCAGCATGCCCTTCGCGTCGTAAGGGGTGGAGGGCATAACGACCTTAAGGCCCGGCGTGTGAGCGTAGATCGCTTCGGGTGAATCCGAGTGCAACTCAGGCGCGTGGATTCCACCGCCGACGGGCACGCGGATGGTCAGCGGTACCGGGCGAGCCGCGCGCGACCGTGTACGGTAACGCGAGGCGTGCGACGTGATCTGATCGTACGCGGGTCCCATGAAGCCCTCGAACTGGATCTCGGGGATGGGGCGGAGGCCGGCGAAGGCGAGGCCCAGCGCGGTTCCGATGATGCCGGACTCGGCGAGTGGTGTATCGACAACGCGGTCCTCGCCGAAGCGCTGCTGGAGCCCTTCGGTGACGCGGAACACGCCGCCGTTCTTCCCGACGTCCTCGCCGAGGATGAGGACTCGTTCGTCCGCTTCCATTTCCTGCGTGAGCGCGAGATTGATTGCCTGAACAAGTGTGAGATTGGCCATGATTTGTTCCGAAGATTGAAGTGTGTCTGCTTGAAGCGTTGAATCGGTGAATGTTGAAGACTGAGGCGTGCTCACACGCCGGCGCTGAGCCCTTGCTGCTGCGGGAATTGCTCGAGCCCGCTCGTGCCCATCGTCTCTCGCTGGCGCCGCAGCTCCGGATCGAGTGTTTCGAAGGTGTAGTCGAAGATGTCTGTCACCGCGGGCTTCTCAATGTTGAGTGACTTCTCAACGACTGCGGCAACCTCTTCCTTCGCACGGGCTTCGAGCGCGATCTGCTTCTTCTCGTCCCAGAGATCTTTCGACTCGAGGTACTTCCGTGTGCGGATCAGCGGATCCTTCTTGATCCATGCCTGCAACTCTTCTTCATCGCGGTAGCGCCGTGCGTCGTCGGCGGTTGTGTGATCGCCCAGGCGGTAGGTCAGTGTCTCGATAAGCGTGGGCTTGCCATCTTTGAGCGCACGCTCGATCGCTTCGGTCATGAGCTTGTACGACGCGAAGATGTCGTTGCCGTCGCAGCGCACGCCGTGGATGCCGTACGCGAAGGCCTTCTGTGCGAATGTCTCGGAAGCGGTCTGCTTCTCGCGCGGCACGGAGATCGCCCACCCGTTGTTCTGCACCATCAGGATCATCGGAGCCTTGAGCACACCCGCAAAGTTCAACGCCTCGTGCACATCACCCTCGGAGGTGGCACCATCACCGATGAATGACACCGCGACGCGGTTGTTCTCGCGACCGGCGCGGTCCGCTGCGTACTTGAGGCCCCAGGCGATACCTGTTGCGTGCAGCGGGTGCGTTCCGATCGGAACCGAGAACGGCATCTGATTCACACCATCCGGGATTGCGTTGCCGCGCTCGTCGCCCATCCAAGGGAGAAGGATGTTCTCTTTGGGTAGGCCGTTCAGGAACAATGCGATGTTCTCGCGGTAGCAAGGCACAATCCAAGAGCCGGGAGCATGATTGCGGATTGCGAGTCCCGCGCCACCCGGGCCCGCTTCCTGGCCCTTGTTCTGCGGATACGTGCCCATGCGGCCCGAACGCTGCAGCTTGAAGGCGATCTCGTCGAAGTGACGGCAGGTCACCATCTCTTCATACAGAAGCACCGCGTCCTTGTCAGACAACCGGTCGTTGCCGTGCTTGCTGAACATCGACTCGTCCAGCGTGCCCTGCTCGTCAAGGAGCTGGTAATGCTTGATCTTGGCTTCGTATACGGTTGATTTGGGCATGGTGTGTCCTTGCTTGCTCGAATGAATCGCGAGAGAAGAAGAATGATCCGGCTTGTTTGTTGGTTCAGTGCTGGGCGTGCTCGTGGTGGCCAGGGACGTGGGGTTGGGCGTCGCCCCCGGGAAACTGCTTGATGAACCGCTGATCGGTCTCTCTCCCTTCACCCTTGGCAACCGGGCTCGACTCGGGGATACGGAACATCGAGTTGGGGAGTGTGTTGTTGTGAGCAATCGCTGCGTCCGCGGCCTTGCGCATTGACTCGTCCGCGTTCTCACGCAGCGCCCGCCAGTTCTCGCGGATCCAGCACTCGGCCATCTCGAGGAAGTACATGGCTGCGGCACGATCGCGGACGAAGTCGGTGCCTTCTTCGCCACGCCGGATCTGCAGATCCAGCTTGCTCAGCACACAAAGCATCGCGTGCAGGTAGATCGCGTTGTCCGCGATGCGGGCCTGGATGACCTGGCGATCCAGAATCTTTTCTTCGTGGACCTTGCTTGCCAGTTTGAACTGGTGCGAGTGCTCTTGCACGAGCTTGGCCACGCGCTGTCCCCACGCCGAAAGCGATGAGGAGAGCTGGGTGATGTTGGTCGCGGAAGGCTTGATGTTCAGATAGAGCTGAGCCGCGAGCGGCAGGGCCTTTGCCTGAAGCTGAGGGTTGAGGCCGTTCTTCACGATCTTCTGGATGTTCTGGATCGGGTTGAGTTCGTTGTTCCAGAGCATCGCGTCCTTGATGGCGAGCATCTGCTCGGCGAGCGGCTTGCCGCCGTACCCGAAGATGAACGCCTGCATCACTTCGTTTGCCCCTTCGACGATCGTATTGATGCGCGAGTCGCGGAAGGCACGCTCGACCTCGTTCTCGGTCATGTAGCCTTCGCCGCCCATGATCTGCATCGCGTCGTGCACGCACCGCAAGCCCATCTCCGAGCAGAAGGTTTTGCAGACCGCGGTCTCGACACGGATGTCCTCGTCACCGCGGTCCAGGTACTCGGTTGTCTGGTAGAGCATGGCGTCCATCGCGTAGACCAACGCGGACTGGCGTGCGACCTTCTCGCGCACGAGTTCGAAATCGCCCAGGGGGCGCTGGAATTGGTAGCGCGTTTGCGACCACTTGATGGATTGGTCCGCACACCGCCGAGCCGAGCCGAGCATGCCGGCGCTCAGCGTGCAGCGTCCGTAGTTCAGGCAGGTCAGCGCGACGTTGAGTCCCTTGCCTTCCTTGTGCAGCAAGTGATCGAGGGGGACCTTGACGTTGTTGAACCTGATGCGTGCCTGCCAGGTGCCGCGGATGCCGCACTTCGCGCGGTTTTTCGAGTAAATCTCGACTCCCTCCATGTCGGGCGTGCAGACGAGCGCGGTGATCCGCTCCTTGCCGTCGGCAAGCTTCTGCTTGGCCATCACGGTGAACAGGCCCGAGATCGCGCCCGAGGTGGCCCATTTCTTCTCGCCGGCGTCGCCGCTCAGGATGTAATGCGTTCCATCGTCCGAGAGGCGGCAGGACACGCGCACGCCGCCGGCATCGCAGCCAACGTCGGGCTCGGACAAGCAGAAGGCGCTCAACCAGTCATTCGCGAGGTGGGGCAGCCAACGCTGCTTTTGGTCATCGGTGCCGAAGAGCATGACGGCTTTGCAGCCGATCGACTGGTGAGCCGACACCATGACGGCGGTCGAGCCGCAGTACGAACCGATCTTTTCGAGCACTTTGACGTAGCTGGTGACGCCCAGCCCGAGCCCGCCGTGTTCCTTCGGGATGGTCATGCCCATCACGCCGAGCTTGAAGAGCTTGTCGATCACCGATCTGGGGATCTCTTGCTCCTGGTCGATCATGATCGCGGGGTGCTCATTGCGGAGGTACTCGTCGAGTGCCGCGAGCAGCTGGTCGCAGCGCTGGAGCTCCTCAGCGTCCTGCTCCGGGTACGGGAAGAGCAGATCCTCACGGACATGGCCCATGAACAGGTTCTTGATGATGCCGATCTCATCGGGATCTGGTCCCATCAGCACTTCCGCATCCGCGATCATCTGCGCGTCGCGCTCCGAAATGCCCTTCATCGACTTGAGATCGGCCTTCAGCTCAGGACCCTTGTTCGCATTGCTCATTGTCACATGCTCCGTACAGTTCGCATCAATCAGCGGGC
>JBCDAP010000266.1:0-3911 GCA_039185335.1 Planctomycetota bacterium
GGTTGACCCGTCGTCAACGACGATCGCTTCCCAGTTTGTGAGTGTCTGTTCCTGAAGTGACCGAAGGCATTCGCTGATCAAAGATCCCACGTTGTACATCGGTACGACAACCGTAACCAAAGGCAGCTTGCCCTTGGGTTGCACAATGATCTCGGGTATGGCAGCAAAGTCATTCACTCGTCTTCTCGGCCCCCTCGGTGCATTGGTACAAAACAGCCGGATTTATCCGGATCAACCTCTTCTTATCGGTATGGATGATGCCCGGCCTTAAATGTCTTGTGGTTGAAGTTCGCTATATGCTCGGGTTGTGCGTCCGCCACCACATCGAGCCGCCCCCGGGGTACTCGCAGGAGTTCCAGAACGCTTCGCCCAGAGCTTCCTGGATCAGAGCATGCGCTTCTCCAGGCACGCCCGTGCACGGAAACACAGCTTGAAAGCGTGGACCGAGCGCGAGGATGTGCACGCCCAGCATGTACTGCTCGTTGTAGTAGCGATTGTTCCAGGCTTCAGGGTAATCGTCGGGCCAGAAGACATCGTGCATTCCCACGATGACGCCCGGCGGGAGTTCTGGCAAAACTTCCATGAAGAATACGGTCACATCCGAGTTCATGAAAGATCGGTGGGAGCCGTCAAAGAAGAGCAGGTCGCCGGCCTCAAGTTTGCCGAAGATCGCGAGGTCGCACGCTTCGAGTGGTGCTCGCTCGACGTGGTCACAGAGCGCATCGATCTCGGCTCGTGGCTCGGGGTCGATCGAGGTGATGTGTGTTCTGAGGCCGTAGGTCTCCGTCGCCCACCGCGCGAATCGGGTGGAATTGCCAGAGCCAATCTCGAGATATCGGGCTGGGTTGTGGCGTGCCAAGAGTGTTGCAAGGGCCATTCCGTCGTAAGGCGGGAACCAAGGCTGGTTCCAGATAGGCCCGGTGTGGTCATCATTCGGAACACTGAAAGGAATTGACCGGAAGTCTTCCGCGCGTGCAGCGATCTCACGGGCGACATCGATCTGCTCTTGAGCGTTTGTGCGCAGGATGGCGGCGATGCGCTCATGCGGTCCGGGGCTTCCGGTGCCAGTGCCGTAACGAGGGCGGCATTGGGGTGGATAATCGATCAATACGTGCGCATAGTCGGTCACTCTATTGCTCCTTGTTCGCTGCACGAGGCGGATATAGCCGCTCCACACGCACGCCGCGATCACGCAAGTCTGTGGTTGCGTCCCACATCGAGTCCTCGTGGACGTCGGATGACAGCACGATCCCCTCGATGCCAAGTGCGATTGCTTCGTCGCGTCCCATGACACGCAAGCCCGCGATCGTTTGTCCGTGGCTTGACGGATCGTCGTCGATGATTGCCACGAGATCGGTTGGGGCGCCGGCGAAGGCGAGGGCGAGGCGCCGGGTATGGGCGCCGGCACCGAAGATTGCCGCGGTGCGCACGCCAGAATTGGCAAGTCGCTGCAGGGCGTTGCCCATGCGTTCGACGGGCAGCATCGGCACGCGTTTGAATGGCGTTTTGAGCAGATTCCCTCGCGCTTCGGAATGCAGCCACAGCCCATTGATGTAGCTGGTCTGCAACTCGTCGCCGGCGCACGCCAGTTCGTGCACTTGGTGCAGCGTGTATCCACGGTCGCGCAGGAATAGATCGATATCTGTGAGCGTTGCGGCGCCTTCATACTCCGGGACAATCTGGGCCTCGCAGACAATGCCGCTGATTCCCCTCTCGAGAAGTTCGACGGCCCCATCCAGCACGCGCCGTTCGGCACCCTGGACGTCGATCTTCAACAGATCGATTCGCTCGATCCCTTGGCGACCTGCCCACGAGTCCAGCGAGACGGTCTCAACATCGATCTTGTCGACTTCCTCCACAAATCCGGCGTAAACACGCTTGGCGTACGCTGATGGCACGAGCAGGCTCGAGCACTCGTGGTTGCGCGTGATGTGGAAGCTCGCTTGGCCATCTCGCTCGCAAACGCTTGCGCAGATCGGTGTGATTCCACCCCGCTCGTTGGCCCGAGATGCCAGTTGTTCGAAGACATCCGGTGCAGGCTCAAAGGCATAGACGTGCGCAAGCGGAAAAACATCAACAATGCGAACAGCGCTCCAGCCAACGTTGGCCCCGACGTCCACAGCAACAATGGGGTCCGCTTCGTGGAGCACGCGTGTCATCATCGTGTAGGGATCTTGTTGATAAAGCTTGTGAAGCTTCACGCGATAGCCCTCCGCGCCATAGGTTCTCCCAATAGGGCGTAGGCTTGATCCGTTCCGATACTGTTTCCCGCTTCTTCGAGTGCTGACCACATCTTGCGCAGGCCAGCGCCCCAGGTTTTCTGAGCGTGGTCGTTCCAGATTGGTCGCTGGCCGAGACCGTAGATCACCGCGAATTGCCCGGCTCGTGCAAGCGTCTTCGCGTTGAGGTCGTCGATTAGGAAAGGAAAGAGCATCGAGGCGTATTCGTGCGCACGAAGCGGGTTGAGGACTGCTGCTCTGCTTGCGTAGCCGATCGCGATATGCAGCAATGACCGTGAGAGGCGTTCCTGGGAAGCATTGAGATCTGGGTGCGCGCGGTCGAAGAGATCTCGGTAGACACGAGTGGCGTCGCTGAGCATTCGAGCCGCGTCTTTGCTGGCGCTGCCTGGGCGGATCCTGTACTTCGCGACTGTCTCGCTTGTGACCGCCCATCGCACGCCGTTCTCGGCGAGGCGGAACCAGGCGTCTCGGTCTTCGTAGCCAATCAGTGTCTCATCGAATCGCACTCCGTCGTACGCTTCGCGTCGGACCAAGTGGGCGCCGGTCCACACATAAGCGCGATCAACGAGATCATCGAGAGAGACTATCGTTCGGTCATCGCGGTAGGTGTGAAGTGTCTCGAGGGTTGGCGAGGTCACGTCATACGCACCGAATGCTCCGGCTTCGCCCGATGCGTCGAGTGTCGATTTGAGTTCGCTCAATGCGTTGGGTGCGAGCAGGTCGTCCGGATCGAGCGCCAGGACCGTCTCGCCCCTTGCATGCTCGATCCCGATGTTTCGCGCCGCGGAGACACCCTTGTTTGTTTGCTGGATCAGGCGGATACGCGGATCGCTGCGGGCGGCCTGTTCGACGGTGGTGGGTCCATGATCGGTCGAGCCATCGTCGACAACGATCGCTTCCCATGAATCGAGTGTCTGGGCGCGGAGGCTCGCGAGACATGCATCCACATACTCGCCGGCGTTAAACAATGGCAAAACGATCGACACCGCTGGCTTTGACGACCGCGGGCTAACGTTTGTCCGAACATGCAAAGTGATGGCCTCGTTCCTGCTCAAGCGAAAAACAACAATTGTTATCGGTCCCCAACTTGCGCTTGCTTGAGAATTCCGCTCAGATCGGCTGATCGCGCGAGACGATACAAACCGGTATGAGGCTTTTTGTCGGATGGCTGTCCGAGTAACCCAGATCCCTGACCGGAGACCCGCATGTCGATCAACACAAAGCCGGCCACCCCGTGGAGCCTTGAAGCCTTGCCGCCCGAGGAAGTCGACATCCGAAAGCTCAAGCGATATCAACTCCGACGGCGTACGCCCCGTGCGGATCATGTCCCGGTCCACAACCCGCGGCGCGGCATGATCACCGAGCAAACACCCGTGGCTTCTATCGGCTCTTGCTTCGCCGATGAGATCCTGTCCTGGCTGCATCTCAACGGGTACAACATTGTCCGCACCGAAGCGACCGGCCGCGCGGAGACCGATAGTGCGACCGTTCAGAGTGCGCGGTTTGGGCAGGTCTTGAACACGCACGCGATGCGTCAGGTCCTTGAGCGTGCCATCGGGCTCTTTGAGCCCGAGGAGTGGTGCTGGCCCGATCGCTCGGGGAAACTGCTCGATCCGTATCGCAAGCTCGTGACCTGGGACTCCGAGGAGGAGGCCAAGGCCGATCTCGAAA
>JBCDAP010000267.1:0-3903 GCA_039185335.1 Planctomycetota bacterium
GCCACGAACCCATCACCAACCTCATCAGCCTCCCATGGCATCGCCCAGTCGTAATAGCCGTCCCATTCGGCCATCCCGAACTCCGGCCTCCCTTCGGGATACCGACCCGCGAGCAACAGATAGTCAATACGAAAGTCCGTGCCGCTGCTACTTTCAATAAACGGGATCGGCTTCCCTTCGCGCGACCTCAGATCCGGAATGCGAGCACGATCCTGAAGCAAGAACTCAGAATTCGGGCAAGCAAAGAACTCTTCGATAGGATCTCCACCATTCTCGATGTTGCCGCTCTGCCCACCCATCGCTTCAATGAGATAGTCGTACGCACCGAATTCCCACTCCTCGTCCAGACTGATATTCACCGGAGCACCGCTCACGCTGAGACGTGTCCGGACCTGGCTGAAGACATGGACCACATCATCGAACGCCTCTCTGTATCCCTGCGGAGCGCTCACTCCCGAGGCGTCATAGATTCGCCCGTCATTGTCCGACGCGTACAGAATCGTCGCGAGCGTGATCGAGCGTATCCTCGACTGGCATGCCATCCGCCGGGATGACTCCTGGACCGAAGAAAGCGCCGGCAGGAGCAGGCCGATCAGAAGCGCGATGATCGCAACAACCACTAGCAATTCGATCAACGTGAAACCGGAAAAGCGAGGAACTCGACGAGCAACCGAAACGAGACGCGATGAAGCGGTGTGTCTCATGGTGGCCTTTCTGCAAGCCAAATGTGCTGCGTGCGGAAGATTCATGAGTGATCCTCCTGCATGCGGGACTTGGTCGATTGCCGAACAATCAGTTCGGGAGGGAGCATGTGCACGCGATCCGTGGTGTCTTTGAGCTCGCCGCGCGAAGCCGCGAGAGCAAGCTCCGCAGCGAGCGCTCCGATCTGATACGGACGCTGCTTGACGGATGTAATACCAGCACCCTGCGCATAGCCAGTGTCACCAACACTCACCAGGGCAATGTCTTGGCCGATCGTCATCCCCAGGTCGTTCAATGTCGACATGACGATCCGAGCGATCTCATCCGTCGCTGCGTAGATGGCCGTCACCTTCGGCTCAGGATGCAACAAGCTCCTCAGAGCACGCTGCGTCACTTCGGGCCCGCGCTCGGTGAGCGTCATGCACCAAGCCTCGGAGCACTTCCCGATCTCATCCTCGAAGCAGTCCGCACGCCTGCTCGCCCAATACAGATCCTTCGGACCCGCAAGGTGCACAAAGGACC
Organism: Planctomycetota bacterium; assembly: GCA_039185335.1. GTDB lineage: Bacteria > Planctomycetota > Phycisphaerae > Phycisphaerales > UBA1924 > JBCDAP01. The sequence continues at coordinate 1,225 of JBCDAP010000267.1, forward strand.
GGTGCCCCAAAGACAACAAATGCTCGGCCACAAGCCTCGCGCAGACACTCTCATCCGTCCCCACCATGCAACGCGGCCCGTCGCTCACAGGCTCATGGTCGATGCCGATCACCGGCAACCCCCTCGACGCCAGCTTCGAGAGGTACTGCTTCGCCTCGTCTTCAACAACCGGCCACAAGATCAAACCGTCTACAGCACGGTCGATCATGCGATGAAGCTGCGACAACTCGCTGATCCGCTCTCGCGGCACATCCGCCTCATCAGCATTGCGACGGTGATGCTCAGGTCGGATGTGTGTCGGCCAAAGAATGAGCGGGACATGATCACCATCAATCAGCTCGTCGTGAACGCCGTAGATCACCTCGGTCCAGAAGCTGTCATAAGGCGGGAGATAGACACCGATCGTTCGGCTGCTCCCACCACGCGAAGCCACAGCAAGAAGGTTCGGCCGGTAATTCAGCTTCTCCGCAACGTCGAACACACGCCGCCGGGTCTCGTCAGGAAAACGCTCAGGTGTCTTGTTCGCGAGCACACGCGAGACGGTCGACAAGCTCAGCTGCGTGGCGTCGGCAATGTCCTTCAGGCCGATTCGCGTTTGCTGTGCCATCTTGCACCTCGGAGATCCTCGCCAAAGCGAGAAATAAAACGATTAACCAAACCAAACACCACAGAAATCACGGTTCTCTGGCATCCGATCCTGATCCGATCACCGAAATCTAACCCAATGAACTACCATGCACAAGCGCTTGACCAATACTTTCTGATGATTTGTTCAATTCACAAGGTCAAGAATGCCCACGCCGAAACCGCAATTTATTGGCCCAAACACCGAATTTACGAATGCAGCATGAACGTGCGCACGAACAGGCTACTTCAATATCCACCATGACCGACGCGCGCAAAACCGAATAAGCGTGCTTTAAGCTCCAAAAATCAAGGTAAATTGTTTTAATCTATTTGCACAAACGCTTGCTCAGAAGTACCCTGCATACCAGACAAAGGGAACACCGCGCAACGTGCAATCCACAAAAGAGGCTCTCCCGCCAGGAATCGGCACAACAACGAAACACAACCCCATGATCACGTCCCTGCACCTCCGACGACTGATTCCCCTGCTGCTCGCAGCCGTGTCGGCTTCGTGCGCCCCAGCCTCCGACACCCCTCGCCTTGTGTCCGTGAGCCTCAATCACCACGAACCAAACCCGGGCGGGCTCCAGGTCGGCTTCTTCCCGAACTACGACTTCAGCAAAGACGTTCTGCTCGACTTCGGCCCCCGACCAATCGAACGAGCCAACTTCCACAAGTGGTACCAGTACGAGCTCGAAGACGGCAGCTACGACTTCTCAGGCGCCTTTGACGAAGGACAACGGGCCAACCTCGCCGGCGCCTCGGTCGTCAGCAACCTCGACATCTTCCACACCCACCGCCTCAACCCGCAGGGCATGCACGCCATGCCTCCTTGGTACGAACCGGACATCACCAATCCAAAAACACGCGCAGCCGCCGTCAAGTTCGTGCGCGCCTTCACACGCGAGATGCTCACGAAGCTCGGGTCGGTCAAGCTGGTCTTCGACTACGAACCGTTCTGGTTCGCCCTTCCACAGACCCCTGAAATCCGAAAGAACTACCGCGATTGGTTCGTCGAGGCAGTCGGTCACGCTCGAGCGGCCGCCACAGAGATGGGACAATCAGACCAACTCGAGATCGGCATGATCGTCAACTCCGATCCCTACGATGTCGCCGAACGCCTCATCGGCAGCCCCGCGCTGCCCGAGCACACCCCTCAGAGCTGGCTGCTCGACTGCGTGAGGGCGAGCGACTTTATCGGGATCGACACCTACGCGGGTGGCGCCTACGGCTCCCCCAGCCCGGAGTACCAGCTCCGTGCGATGCGCTTCTGGATCGAGCACTACGCACTCGATCGCGATGTCTACGTCACCGAGAGCGGATTCTCGACTGTTCGAGAGCACGACCCATCATCGACGGGCTATCACGCACGAGGCACCGAGCAAGAGCAAGCCGACTTCTACGACCAGATGTTCCAAGAGCTGATCCATGCGAAGCAAGATCCCACCGATCCGCTCGCACGCATCGAGGTGTTCTGCGTCTGGAACTACATGGATTGGGAAGATGACCAATCCATGCTGGAACGCCATTTCGGGATCAAGAAACGCAACGGCACCGCCAAGCCGGCGCTGGGAGTCATCCGCAAGCAGATCGATCGCATCGAATCCGAACCGATTCTTGCACCGACCAGAGTCACCCGATCGCAGGATGTCACCAACACACTCGCGAGCACGCCGCTCACGATCGAGCGAATCAACGGAACAGCGTTCTCATCGCTCGATCTCACGATCGCGCACGACAACATAGGAAAGCCGCTCGAACTCACGATCGTCACCGAAGACCCTGTCTGCGTGCACGCCCACGTCGAAGGCGTCGGGTGGAGCACATCGCACCCAGAACTCCAACGAGTCACCACCCTGAACCTTCCGATCTCGACCGATCAAAGCCGCACGCATGTGCGCGTCCTGGTCACATCAGAGTCGTACCCTCTGCGCACGCAGGTGACCGATATCCGTTTGACGGCCGCACCACGAAACGCGGAGCAACACCCATGACCATCGGCAACCAACGAATCATCGAACCCGCCCGCATCTCCGCGAATCACGATGCGGA
>JBCDAP010000268.1:0-3896 GCA_039185335.1 Planctomycetota bacterium
CAGCGGCGTTCGTCCTGAACAGCTGGTTCTGCATGAACATGTGGTACGAGTTTTCGACGCCTCGATAGCTCGTGGCGAAGTGGCCGTGCCAGAACAGCGTGAGCTTCTCTTCGAGGGGGCGGGGTGACTGGATAAGTCGCGCGAGCCATCCCTTCTGGAGTTCGCGCATCTGTTGCCGATCGTTCCTCTGGCGATTTTGGCGCTCGCGTCGGAACCTGGCGAGTGTCTCTTCGTCTTGGCGACGGCGTGCGTCTCGGTATTGTTGCTGTTCCGCTTGGGTGAGCGGACGCATGATCCCGTTGTTGAGGTCGCCGGCTTGTGGACCTGGATCAAGATCGTGGGATGCCTTGAAGTCGAGGAGGTAATCGACGGCGTCGCGTGGTCCCATTTCGGCCATGGCTCTCACCTGTTCTGGGGTGCCGCCGAACGCGGCTCGCCAGAGCAGGTGGCGTGCATGGTCGTAACCGAAGTCTCGCGGGCCTATGGCACTCATCGAGGGGGAGATCGGTCTCGGGCGTGTGTCGGAACGGGACTGCGTGGTTGTCTCGGGCATGGCCGATGCCTCCGTGAGCGCTTGCACTGCCAACGCACCAGCCCTGGATCGATTGCAGGGGAGCGTGCGTCGCCGCGATTTCTCGCATCGGAATTCAGTCTACGGGTCCTCGAACCTTTTCCAACCTCGGTCCCGATGATGGGCAGAAAGACGAGCAATTTGTAAGGATTGTGAGTGGGGTTGTGCGCACAGGTGTCCATTTGCGACCCCTGTGGTGTGATGTTCTGAAGAGACTTCGCACTTCGCGCTTGCTGCGGGGCGAACACCGGCAGATACTTCCCCGCGATGAATCCGGGTGATTCCAAACCGACTGTTCTGGTCCGAGAGGCGCGTGACGAGCGTTCGGCACGTACCGCCGCGATCGGTATCGTCGCGATGGCTCTTGCTTTTACCCTCCTGACGGCGGCCAGCGCCGCTGGATCAGGAGCAGCAGTGCCGACCCATCGGTCGGTCTCGCTTGCGGTTGAATTCATTCGGTCGGTGGGCAACCCCATCGCATCGCAGGCGGTTTTCGTTGAGATGGAGACTCCGGTCGGGAACGATGTTGTTCCCGATTTTTCGGACGACCTCAGCATTGCTCGTCGCGACGCCTTGCAGCTGGCCATGATGAACCTGCCGCCTCCGGCGTTTGCCTGATCGCAAGGTCGACGTTCATCACCCATCCAGACAATTCATTCTCTTGAACACCCGCTGCGTGCGGAGGCTGTTGAGGCTCTTTCGATCTTTTATCGAATGTCGCCTGCTCAGAGTTTTTCCGCCTGATCGCAGCACCGAATCCGCGTCCGAGACCGGACGCTCCGAAAGGCAATCCCATGGCTGACATCCCGCTTCTTGGTCCCATCATCAATAAGGTCTTTGGCTCGCGCAACGAGCGTGTCGTCAAGAAACTCAACCAGAAGGTTTCGGCTATTGGCGAGCAGGAGACTGCGATCCGTCAGCTCACCGACGAGCAGCTCCGTGCGAAGACCATCGAGTTCCGCGAACGTTTTGATAAGGGCGAGAAGCCTATGGATCTTCTCGTTGATGCCTTTGCGGTTGCCCGGGAAGCGATGGATCGGAACGTGGGTATCCGCAATATCTTTCATCCCGAGCATCGTGAGCGATTCAAGAAGGATGAGCTCTCGACGGCTCATCGCGATCTGTACGAGAAGACTCTGGCGAAGATGGACGCCGCCGAAGCGCGCCTTCCGGAGGAGGGTCTTCTGGGGAACACCGAGCCGCTGGCGGGCTGGGTGTGGACGGATATCCCCGTCGAGCTTTACGACGCTGTTCGGGCTATTTATCCGCAGTCGAAGCCGCCCTTCCGAGCCCGTCCCTTTGATGTTCAGCTATTCGGGGCCATCGTTCTTTTCCAGGGCAAGATCGCCGAGATGAAGACCGGCGAGGGGAAAACCATCGTGGCCCCGCTTGCCGCTTACCTGGGCAACCTTGCGGGCAACAAGGTGCATGTTGTGACTGTGAACGATTACCTCGTCCAGCGTGACCGCGATTGGACCTTCCCGTTCTTCCGGTCGCTGGGTTTGACTGTCGGGGCGATCCACCCGATGCATCAGCAGCCCGAAGACCAGAAGCGATTGATGTACCTCTGCGATGTTGTCTACGGTACCACCGCGGAGTTCGGTTTCGATTACCTCCGCGACAACATGAAGAAAGACGCGACCCAGCAGGTGCAGCGTTACCGTGAATTCGCGATTGTGGACGAGGTTGACTCGACTTTGATCGACGAAGCGCGCACGCCGTTGATCATCTCGGGTCCTGCGCACGAGGAGCAGCCTCGGTATCTGTTGGCCGATCAGCTGGCGCGTCATCTGGTTGAGGTGAACGCTCCGTATGCGGCCGCGGACGAGAAGGTCGATGCGTGTATCAAGAGGATCAAGGGGCTCGAGGGGGATATCCGCAACGCGAAGGACAAGGATGCTGTGCCGGCGATGCAACAGAAGCTCGAGCAAGCCAAGGGTGAGCTTCCTCAGATGGAAGCCCATCGCGACGAGCACATTCAGTACTACGAGGTTGAGCAGGACCGGCGTACCGCGCACCTGACTCACCACGGCACGCAAGAGGCTCAGCGCAAGGCGGATATCGGTTCGTTTTATGTGGGCGGAAATATCGACATGCCGCACCTTCTGGAGAACGCGATCAAGGCGCACGCGGTGTACAAGCGCGACAAGGACTACGTCGTGATGAACCTCCCCGATCAGCAGACCGGCAGGCCCGAGCCGGATGTGGTCATCGTTGATGAGAACACCGGGCGTCCGATGGTTGGCCGGCAGTGGTCGTATGGCATCCACCAGGCCGTGCAGTGCAAAGAAGGCCTTCGGATCAAGCCCGAGACTCAGACGGTTGCATCGGTCACCATCCAGAACTTCTTCAAGATGTACCGATCGCTCTCAGGAATGACGGGTACTGCGGACACTGAGGCACAGGAGTTTTACGACATCTACAAGCTGGACGTCGTATCTATTCCGACCAATGTTCCGGTGATCCGCGCGGATCACAACGATCTGGTGTACCTCTCGCAGAAGGACAAGTGGACAGCGATTGTTGATGAGGTGAAAAACTTCCACGACATGGGGCGCCCCGTTCTGGTTGGCACGACCTCGGTCGAGAGTTCGGAAACTCTTTCGCAGATGCTCAAATCTCGGTACCAGATCGAGCACAAGGTGCTGAACGCGAAGCATCACGAGCAGGAAGCCAACATCGTGCAGGGCGCCGGCGAGCTCGGAGCGGTCATGATCGCGACCAACATGGCCGGGCGTGGCACGGACATCAAAATGGGTCCTGTCACCCGCCAGGAACTCGTGGATCATTGGAAGCGTCGTTCCCTTGCGCCGCGTGACCTGAGCGCAGATGATGATGAGCAAACCCTGCGTGAGAAGGTGTACCGCAAGATCGCGCCGCGTGAACTGGATATTCCGAAGCGTGATGCGGAGTCGATGGGCTTCGCTGAGCTCGAGTTGGCGCTCCTCCGCACGTGGGCCGACAAGTACACGTGGGAAGATCCCAAGAACATCGCGCGTATCGAAGATCCCGAAGAGCTTCGGGGCATCATTGATCAATACGGCCGCTTCGCGCTGCACCGCATTGACTGGGCGGAGGGCTTAGAGCCATTTGGTGGTTTGCACGTGATCGGCACCGAACGTCACGAGTCACGACGCATCGACAACCAGCTCCGCGGCCGGTCGGGGCGTCAGGGCGATCACGGCTCCACGCGTTTCTTCGTGTCGCTTGATGACGATCTCATGAAGCTCTTTGCGGGTGAGACCACGCTCAAGCTTCTCTCGCGCATGGGCATGAAAGAGGGAGATGCGATCGAGCACCCGATGCTTTCCAAGTCGATCGTTCG
>JBCDAP010000269.1:0-3891 GCA_039185335.1 Planctomycetota bacterium
AAACTGATCGACCGCGATGATGTGCTGCTCGTTGATACCCGCAACAGATACGAGTACGACGTCGGTACTTTCCATGCCAAAGGCAACCGCGCAGCCATCGACCCCGAGACCAACAGTTTTCGGGAGTTTCCCGAATACGTAGACACAGCGATGGACCCGGCACAGCACAAGAAAGTCGCCATGTTCTGCACCGGAGGAATCCGCTGCGAGAAAGCGACCGCGTATCTCAAGCAACGCGGCTTCGACGAGGTCTATCACCTGCGAGGTGGAATCCTGAAGTATCTGGAGAGGATTCCGGAAGAGGAATCGCGCTGGCAAGGCGAGTGCTTTGTCTTCGATGATCGCGTTGCAGTCGGGAATAACTTGAAACGTGGTTCATTCGTGCTGTGCTATGGATGCCGTTTGCCTGTTCACGTTTCGCAGCAATCCGATCCACGGTACCGGCCTGGTGTATCGTGCCCACATTGTTATGCCACGTTGTCCTCCGAGAAGAAAACGCAGCTCGAGGAGAGACAACGCCAGGTGGAGATCGCCCGAGCTCGCGGCAAGCAGCACATCGGGGACGCCGCCACAACTGAGTTGTGATGTTGGCCAGTGAAGCGGAGCCGGCGTCCGCCCTGGAGCTTGTTGCGCCCGATATGGGCCCTGCTCTTTCGCGCTTTACAAGGGTCTGTCCGGAGTAGGTCCGGCATTCGATCCTCTCTGTATAGCATTGCTTCTCCACAGAACGATGGCAGGATCTCAAAAGAACCATCACAGCTCGCAAACGATGTCTGCTGCGAGTCAATGAAGAAACCGTCTATGGGGAAGCTTGATATGCGTTCTGAATACTTTGCTGGTGTTGCCGTTTGCGCGGTGCTCTTCTCGTCATCTACGCACGCCGCGACGCTCGTTGGCCCGACCGATGCCTGGTTCGGCATCGACAACCTGGAGATCACCTACTCGGGCGGCACTGAGTTGTTCAATGTGCGCTTCGATCAGCGTTCGTTCAACGATGTCTACGGATCGGGAACACCCAATCTCCCGTTCACAACAGAAGCGGATGTCGAGTCGGCACTCACGGCCATCGGTGATTTCTTGAACGACCCGTTTATCGTCGCCAGCCAGCTCACAACCATCGTTCCGGTCGCAGGCGGCGAAGTCCTCGATGACGGGTTCATTTTTCCTATCTCGATGACAACGGATACGATCAGCAACCCCGGCAGCATTAACTTCAATGGCCCTGTCGGATGGCGCTACCTTGTTCGTGGCTTAGATATCGACCGGACCGAAGACTTGGTGCAAGCGGACCTGTTCGATGTAGCATGGGCAGTGTTCACGCCTGTTCCTGCCCCGGCTGGCTCAGTCATGATCGCACTCGGCGCCGGCGCATTGTGTCGTCGACGGCGTTGAATTCAGCAAAGCAGTTCTTGCGCAAAGCCTCTGAGGTTCAGGTCGAGTTTCAAGCCGCTTGAGACTCGGCTTTTTCTTTGCGCAAGCCATCGTCCTTAAGTCCACTGCAACTTCGCCGGGATGCACCGTGTGACGTACGCGGTGAAAAGTTTGCGTGGCGTCCTACAGTCCTTGCTTGGTGGACATCTCACAAACAGAAACGATCGCATTGCAACTCGAAGTCCCGGCTTGCTTTCAGTCTCTTCTTCTATCACCCCTCACATCGGGTACCTATCACTACAGACCGGCGATCGATAGGCATATCCACTATCCGAGTTCGACGGACCTTTTCACTCTTACCTTCAGTGGCCGATATCCGTTGGTCAGGACCGTGTTACCAGTGAACCATCTGTCTCGCCTACAACCGGAGAGGTATGGCATGCCTCAATATCAAAAAAGCGGTACAAGGCGTGCGAGCATCACCGGCTACTCGGTGCGATCAAGAGCCATGAGAGACCCTTGGTTCCTGCTGATGGCACTAACCGCGTGCTTGTTGGCGGGCTGGATCCTAAAATCTGTCTTCGGGCCACTCGACGGCGACTTGGGTTCCGCGGGCCGGCGATTGATGGAAGCGAGTGATCAACTCGCCGCTGATGTAGTACGAGCAACAACCCCAGCAATCGAACGCGGAAGAATCGTCGCGTTTTCGACGAGCACCCAAGACGCGCTCCGCTCGGGAGACTCCGAAACGCTCACAGATCTGTGCAACAGGGCGATGCTGAACTCAACCGAGATCGATGCCATCGCCATGTTCAACGGCAACGGCGAGATCGTTGCCATCAACACTGTGTATACCGATGGCAGTTCGATCGACCTGACTCGAGTCAATCGTGTTATGAAGATGTCTTTCGAAGATAGAGACATCATCCAAAGCTGCGTTCGCAACAATGCGACCGAAGAGGTACTTGAGTACCAGACAACATGTGATATCACACCGGCGTACTTTGACTCGAGCGGCTTGTCTATCGCTCATTCGGTGCCGGTGCGTTCTGGAAACGGGAACCTACTCGGTGTCGTGAGCACACGGATGCGATTTGAGCGGCTGTTCACAATCGCTGATGGTCGAGAATTCGCGGGCGGACTGGGCAAATTTACCTTCGTAACAGAATCCGGGAAATTCTTCGATGAAGAATCAAACTCGGGAGGGACCCCTCCGATTCCGTACCAGGTGATCGATGCATCGCTCCGAAACATCGAGGAGAGCCAAGGATACCACGCGAGCAGACTGCTCGACGGCCACGCCGTGGCTGTGACGAAGCTGACCGATCTACAAACGCTTGAGGGGGGTGGAATCTACGCTTGCGTGAGCGTGCCATCATCATGGATGCTCGATGAGCACCGAGCGGAACTTGTTGCATCGATCGCTTGGCCGGTGGGAGTGCTCGCGCTGCTCGCATTTGGCGTGATGAGCCGTATCAACTCTTGGCACATCGCCCGGGCCAAAGAAGAAGCCGAAGACGCAAACAGGGCCAAGGGCGAGTTCCTTGCAAACATGAGCCACGAAATCCGTACACCGATGACTGCGATATTGGGCTATTCGGATCTGCTTGAGGACGAGCCCCAGATGGCCCCTGAGCAAGCCACCGAAGCCGTGCGGACAATCCGATCCAATGCGACCCATTTGCTCACGGTCATCAACGACATCCTCGACGTCTCCAAGATCGAGGCGAACCAAATGCGTACCGAGATTATCGAAACCAATCCTTCGGAGATCGTCGAGGAGGTCGCTTCACTGATTCGCCCGAGAGCCGTCGAAAACGGCCTCGATGTTCTTGTTCGTCACGACACGCTGATCCCGGAATACATCTACACCGACCCAACTAGGCTACGTCAAATTCTGTTGAATCTGGCCGGAAACGCGATCAAGTTCACAGAGACTGGAAGCGTCACGATCCACGCCTCGCATGATCCGATCGCAAGGCTTATGCAATTCAAAGTTGTAGACACAGGTATCGGCATGACACCTGAGCAACGAGATACGATTGCACGGTTCGATGCGTTCAGCCAGGCTGACACAAGCACGACAAGACGCTTCGGCGGCACTGGGCTTGGACTTCGCATCTCAAGCACCTTGGCCTCGATACTGGGCGGAGGGATTGAAATCGAGTCCGAAGAGGGCGTTGGTAGCACATTCATTGTGACGATTGCGACCGGCGATCTCTCGAAAGTTCGGCATCCTCAGCAGGATTCTGTTTCCACAACCAATGAAGAGAGCATCCCCTCGAGGGCAGAATCAGATCACGAAATGCCCAGCGACAAGCCACTCGAAGGCATACGCATCCTGCTCGCCGAGGACGGCCCTGACAATCAGCGGCTGATCTCATTCCATCTCAAGAAAGCTGGTGCAGAAGTCCTGGTTTGTGAGAATGGACTGATCGCTGCAGAAACCATTGAGAACGGATCTCGTGATGACCTTCCCGATCTCGTGCTCATGGATATGCAGATGCCTGAGCTCGATGG
>JBCDAP010000270.1:0-3891 GCA_039185335.1 Planctomycetota bacterium
CATGCATCTTTCCTGCAGGCGTGCTGGGCTCGGGAGAGTATGTAAATACCCCTACGGCATCGAAGCCGACCTCATCGATGAACTCAAGAAGGTGCTCATGATCTTCTTCTGTCTCGCCTGGGAATCCAGAGATGAATGTGGTCCTGATCGCCATGCCCGGAATCTGCTCGCGAAGCAATTGCATCAGCTTGAGCTGCTGATCCGCGGTAACACGACGACGCATGCGATCGAGCAGATTATCCGAAGCATGCTGAAGCGGGATATCGATGTACGGAAGCAAACGCCCACGCGAGGCGATCTCCGCAAAGCGATCAACAGTGCGTTCGTCAAATGTCGTCGGATAGGCATACATCAGCCGCAACCAACCGGCAGAAGTCTCTTCGCGAACGAGATGATCTAGGTCTTCGAGGAGCTGAGCAAGCCCAGAAGACCGCTGTCCCTCAGGGACAAGACCGATGTCCTCTCCGTAGCTTGTTGTGTCCTGCCCGATCAGCATGAGCTCGAACGCACCATCCCGAAGAAGCTCGCGTCCTTCGTTGAGAATGTCTTGCGTGCGTTTGGATCGCATGCGCCCGCGAATCGAAGGAATGGTGCAAAAGGCGCAGGCCTGATTGCAGCCTTCGGAAATACGGAGATACGCGTAGTGACGCGGGGTCAACCTCAGCCGCCCCGCATCCGATTCGTAATACCCAAGACCCGTCGTCCCCCGCTTCCCGTCGATGGTTAGGCCAACCACGTCGCGCCCCTGATCGGCGGCTGCATCCTTCGCGTTCTTCGAGATCCAGAATGGCGCAAGCTCTCCTTGATCATCAAGACCCTTACGCTCAGGACGCTTACCACGAACCGCATCTAGAATCTTCTCGCGGTCGTACACACCCAGCATCGCATCGATCCCGGGCGCCCACTCGAGCATCTTGGCCCGGTGGCGTTGAACAAGACACCCGGCAACCACAACGCGTTTGATCTCGCCCCGCTCCTTCGCCTTGACAGCAGCATCAACAACCCCGAGTGATTCTTGCTTTGAGGCCTCGAGAAAACCGCACGTGTTGATCACCACAGCATCGGCGCGATCGATCTGGAAAGACGATTCGCCCACGGCTGTTGTGTCCTGCTCAGACCCTGCAACGGACAGATCCTCACGGTTCTCGCCAGCAGTCGATGAGACCGGCGCGATCCCATGCTCAGCAAGAACACCCAGCATCTTCTCAGAATCGACAAGGTTCTTCGGACAGCCGAGGGAAACGAACGAAACCGTGCGGATCTCGCCGGCCGATTCATTTGTTTCTGTATCAGTTGTTCCCAAGCGTTCAGACATGGAGCGATCGTAGGCGAGGCGGCAAGCAAAGACGAAAACCGCCCAAGAACATGAAATCTCGCAAGATTCTCAGCACCGGCTTGAAGATCGACCCACCCGCAAAATGAAAAACCGCCCGGGAGCATCCCGGGCGGTGAAAATTCAGCAGACCCACTTGATCAGAAGATCAAGAGACAATCGATCAGCAAGGCTGGCCGAAGTTCAGGAGAACAGCGATGAAGTCAGCAACATTGACGACGCTGTCGTTGTTGGCGTCACCAACGGGGCCAGCACCGCCAAAGTTCAACAGAACAGCAATAAAGTCGTCGACATTGACGACGTTATCACCGTTGGCATCACCGTCGCAGGAAGGAGCTGCGCAGTCGATGACGAGATCGGTGAAGCTCAGAGTCGGGCCGCCGGACTCGCCAGCGAAGACGTTGGTACCGGCGTTCGCATCGGGATAGACGACCACACCACCGTTGGAAGCAACCGAAGCCCCAATGGTGATCTGCTCGGTGCAACCAGCGTCGATGGTGAAGTCAGCCGAGAAGAGAAGGACGGAGGAAGAGGTGTCAACAGAGGGGTTGACGTTGAAGATGTTGGAAACCTGGCCACCAACAGCACGATCGAGACCGGTGGTGCCATCGACGGTACCTGCAAGGGTGCCGATCTGGAGAGAAGCACCGGAGGTGGCGGTGGAGAAGCCAGCGGCACCAGCCGTGCCAGCGGTCACGTCAAGGTCGAGACCGTAACCGGCGAAGGCAGGGGTGCCCGAGAAGCCGGTCATGTTGGCGGTAACGTCAACAGTGATGGTACCGCCGGGAGCGGGAGTGTCGTTCGTGGTGACGGCAACTTCGACGGCCTGAGCAGAAGCGAAGCCGGCGGCGGCGGTCAGAGCAGCGATGGTGAGAACGTTCTTCATTGCATTTCCCTTTCGAGATTGTGATTCGGATTGAATCTCTTGTAACTTTTTCAAAACTATGCTTCGTGGGCTCTCCAGAACGGAGAATGAAACCCGGAATTCCGAATACGCATCATGCGAATCGGCAATCGACTGACTTGTGTGGATTGGGCTTCGTAGAAGCCCGAAACGCTGAGGATCAACGCTGAAAGCGGATCCGAAATCAAGCCAGCGGTGGACCGCGGAGCGTACGCGTCAGCATGTGCATTGTGCTGACTCGGTCGTCTGCAGTGATCAGGGGGAAGCCAATGTTGGGAGTGCTCTGCACATCGTGCCGAGCAGGGTTCGCCTGAGCGACTTGGGAAGAGGAAGATGAAGTCGTTGGTGCTGAAGCAGGCGAAACCGCGATGAAGATGCTGCCGAGCGGACGGCTCTGCTGAGCGGCCGACTCGTCTCCTGCAGGGATGCGGTCTGTGAAGATCGAAACCAGCTTCGTAAACACGGTGACATCCTCGGCGTCAACCGAATCGTCACGATTCACGTCTCCGAGATACGAGAGCTGTGCCGCGACATCGAAGAAATCGATGGTCTGGCTCCGGTCTCGATCAGCAAGCTGGAAAATCGAAGCGGACGCGTTCGAGGCCGGCATCATCAGCACAGCCGCGATCACTGCGGTGAGCCAAGCTGCCAGTTTGTGGGTCGAAAGACTCATCTCGATACCGTCCAATGAGGAATCAGAGGATTCCAAACTGCCGTTAGTATCACCTGATTCTCGCCAATACGCCAGTGTGTTGGGCAGAATCGATCGACTTTTGTGAATAATCGGTTCGGGACCAGTAGACATGCTATCAAGATACGAACAAACACAAACAACGTCTCTACATATCCTCAAAAAAGCAAAAAACTCGCAATGCATTGCGAGGTTTTCAGAAAGCGGGTGATCGGATTCGAACCGACGACATTCACGTTGGCAACGTGACGCTCTACCACTGAGCTACACCCGCTTGGGTGCCCGGCCTGAAATCACTCAAATGAGAACTTAGGCAGGAGGAAGAAAGTAGCTGAGCCAGCCAGGCTGGTCAAGCGGAATCAGGATCAATGTGATGACAGTTCGGTTGGTGTCTCGGGAGCCTCCAGCGCAGCCTCATCCAGAGCAGCGATGACCTGATCGGATGTATATGCGTTCGCGATCCAGGGATCTTCGCCGCCTGGGCCGTAGATGACCAATGTGGGGATTCCAGTCCTCCCGAGATCGGCGAGGTACTCCCACCCGGGAGCTGAGGTCGATGTCAGATCGGCTTTGATCATGATGACCTCTTCTTCGTTTCGGATCCGAGACCGGACCGGCTCGGCGTTCAACACCGTCTCTTCGAGAACCTTGCAATTGATGCACCAATCAGCTGTGAAATCGACAATGACCACTTTGTCAGAATCGAGAGACGCCGACAGCGTTTCGGGGGTGTACTTTTTCCACGGAGAAGGCCCAGAAGCAGAAAAGATCGAAGCGGCAAGACCTGTCGACAAGATGGCAGTAAGGGCACCTGCTCCAGCGAAGACAAATCGATTCACCGTCTTTTTGGTAATGGAGATTGTCTTGATCGCGAGCCAAGCCCCTGCGAGCGCGACGAAGAGGATTGCCGCGTAGATGTGGAGTTGTTGGCCGATGTAAGGACGCTCAATGAGCAGTGCTTTC
>JBCDAP010000271.1:0-3842 GCA_039185335.1 Planctomycetota bacterium
CTCACCACGCCACACCAACCGATGCACAGGTCCATCTGGTGTCAACGCAACCACATCCACCTCAGAAGGCTGTGTGAACATCAACGGCGGACGCGGTGGCTGCTCGTTCTCGATGCTCGGTTGCGGACCCCGATCTGTCGCAGGCCGCATGACGACCGCTCTCTCTGGAACATGCGATGCTCGATGGTGGGCTTGCAGCACCCGATCCCGGCCGAGGCGGTTCGAGAGCTCGTCTACCAGTCGGGCGAAGGCATCGCGTTCGCTCACACCGTCATCTCCACGCTCCCAGGCATGGCCTTGGGATTGGGGCATCCGCCCGTAGCGCTCGCAGAGAAGATCGATTCCCTCAATCCCAAATCCGAGGTGAGTACGCTCCAGGCGTGGCCGGATGAGTGACCATAGATGCTTTGTGTCGTGAGTTGGCTGTGACACAACGAACGCGAGACGGGCTGGGGGAAGATCACTCCTTTGGAGTGTCAGCAGCAGTCGAAGGAGGCCAATGCCGCCGCGATCCAGCTGCGCGGATAGCTCATCGAGTAGCGATCGCACCATGTGCTCGATCGAGTCCCATTGGTTCGTGGGGCCGTCCAAGGAGAGTGATACTCGGATCTGTTCATTCGGACGGATTGGGTCGATCGTCTCGATCGCCTGGCCGAGCATGCGGTCCAGCCGAACCAGCAGCTCATCCCCGAATCGTGCGGGCAACACTGAGCGGGGGAGATCCATGAGCTGTCCGATCCGCTCGATGCCGACCTCATTCAGACCGAGAGCGTCACTCTCATCAAGGCAGAGGGCACATACCGGCAGCGTTGCGATCTGCTCACGCAGCTGGGTCTCGCCGTAGATGCCAGAATCTCCGAACCGGGCGATCGCAGACGCGCTCGCGTAGGTGGGGGCGATCACACAGCGGGTCGATACGCCCAAGCTGCCCAGCCTGCGGATCGCGTCGGATCGGATCGTGCGCTCACCGCCCAGGGTGCGGTTACACCCGGTGATGTCGATCAATAGCCCGGCAGTACCATCGATCGCAACACGCGGCGAGAAACGGTGCGCCCATCGCCCGATCGCCGTCAGCGCAGCCATGCTGCGTTTTGGGTTATCGGGAGCAACCTTGACCAGCGCTGGCGGGAATGCTGATCTAGCGTCCGCGAGTGACATGCCGGGATGAACACCGGCAGTACACGCTTTCTCGCAGCACGCAGAGACGATCTTGCGTTGGCCAGCTGTGCGTTCCAGCAGCACAATCTGCCCATCATGCGAAGCGAAGCGGTTGTGCCGTCTCCACGCTTCGATCTGGAGCATCGGGAACCACAACGACATCGCCCGTTTCATGTCTGAACTGCACGGCCCATCGCCGCATCTCCGTTGCGGGCCGCAGTCCTTTGCAGCGCAGTAGCTCGACGATCCATCTCGGCTCGGGGAAGAAGCGTGCGTGTCGGTTTGGAGTAGGTGTGACACGCCAGCGTGTGCGTGCGGCCGAAAGCTCTCCTAGGTCCTCTAGCGGCCGAACCAGCAAACCGAGCGTCCCCCCGGCCTTCGCGGCTAACTGCAGTCGTCTTGAAGCGGCCATATCAATGCCCGACCCATCCGCGATCACGCACGCCACCCCGCGGCATCGCAACGCTTGGTCGATCGCCCACACTCGATCCCCACTGGATCCTGTATCGACAAAGACCGATGTGTGTGGGTCTGACCAGCCCGGTTGCGCCCAGCAGGTACGCCCAACCCAAACCGACCGCCCGCCACGCAAGCTGCTCTGCTGAACCACTCCAGACAACAGCGATGCGGCCGGTGCCCGGCTGAAACACTCATGGACTGATCCCAGCTCGAGTTGCTGTAAGTCAGGGGCCTGGGCAAGGCCAACCCCGCACCCGTGGTCTGAGCCCGCATCGCCCGGGAGTCGATCCAAGCATTTGTGTGCCAGCCGCTCACGCAGTTGGGCAAGGATGGCTGGATCGCGGACCACAAACCCAGTGTAATACCCAAACATTTACCAATCAAGTGCGTCCTTGGAGATTGGCCGAGTTCGGACGCCAGTCCCACCGCTCCACAGATCGCTGATCGAGCCGGGCTCGTCGCAACTGGAAGCCCCTTGAGCAATTCCGGAGGGAGAACGTCGAGAGCCACGAGCCAGATCAGCGCCGTCGCGGCGGACACCCGGCTCTCACCCCGCTCGTACTTCTGGATCTGCTGGAAGCTCACGCCGAGGGCATCGGCGATTTCCTGCTGAGTATGATTTCGCATCCGCCTGATGTCTCTGAGCCCACGACCGATCTTGCGGTCGAGCTCACGGACCCGATAGCGGTTCAAGTCTTTGGTCATGCATCCGGTCTCTTTCCTCTGGCAGCCGGGCATTCAAAACCTCACAAGACACGAGGCGCGACCGCTTTAGGCGTGCGCCCTGGACCACGCGCCGCTACCCGGCCTCATGAGGCCATTGGTCTTGTGGAGTTTTGAAGCCCCGTTTCCGTTCAGTGCTCGCACATCCATCGAGACATGTCAAGCCGAAAGGCATTTGATCAAGCTGGAGGCCGCACCCTTATGGGGGATGGGGCCTCAAGCGAATCAGCAATGACTGGGCATTCCTGATCGTACAGAGGCACGCCCAATCACGTACGGGCACGCGCCAACAGAGTGTCAGCCCATGCTCAGTGTGAGTTTCAGCGGACTCGGTCTCAAAGAGTTTGCTGGACGATCCGGCAGGCAACTTGGCTTGAGTTGTGTTCGTCCACGTACTCTCTGAAAGGGCCAGGGAACGGGCTTGATCGTGGGATACTTGATCAGATTTATGGATCTCAGCTGCAATGTGGTCCAGCGACTGTCGTTGAACATGCGTGGGACGGCTCTTGGCGGCTCACCAGACAGTGACCAGTCCTTCAGGCACTGTCAGTCGATCCGCCAGTTCTCGTGCGGGCAGAGAAGGGGTCTGTGATGCCAATTCGCGGTGCGTGGACGGTCGTCGTCGGAGTCGCGCTAGCCTGTCCTGTGTCGATCGCTCAGCCGACCGACGCGGAACTGCGCGCCATCGCATCGGCCTTCCCCGAGATGCCACGCGGCACGGCAGACCTCATCCCGTTCGTCGACGGGCTGCCGACCTTCTCCTCGGGCACGCCCATCGACGACTCGTCGTACACCGTCCTCGACACCGACTACATCGACGGCGAGAACGGCGGTTACGACGTCTTCATGCCCGTCGACCCCGCGGATCCGTTCCCCGGCAGCGACCGCGTCAACGTCATCCGCTGTGCACTCAATACCGATCTCGACCTCGCGTATGGGTCGGCACGCGGCGACCGGATCGTCCTCGGCACCGACGAGATCCGGCACCCGTTCTTTCTCGCCGGCACCGACGGCATCGACAACGACTACGCGGTCGTCCTGCACTTCGATTACGCGTTCGGGCACATCCAGCTGCGGGGCGACGCGTCCGACTACCGCCTGATCTACTGCACCTTCGCCGACGGCTGCGAGACCGAGGGCTGGTACCTGTTCTACACCGCGGTGGATGCGCCCGATCTGATCGCGTTCGTGTTCCCCTGCGACTCCATCGAGCCGTCGGTTTCGGGCAACCCACCCAACAACCCTGACCCGTACTGCGCAGGCGACGGCACGCTGAGCCTGACCAACCCGGCCCAGTTCCGCTACGCCCGGCCGGTCGACCCGAACCCGACCAACCCTCGGGCGCTCGCCCAGTTCGGCGACGCGGGCAAGGAGATCGTCGGCGGCATGACTGTCGATGAAAACGGCAACACCTATATCCTCGGTGCGACCGACAGCAACCTCGACAACGGCACCGACGCGCCGCACGAGCTGTTCATCGCCCGGATCAATCCGGACGGCAA
>JBCDAP010000272.1:0-3835 GCA_039185335.1 Planctomycetota bacterium
ATGGATTGAACCACGCGTGCACATCGATGCCGCGGGCGTGCGCGCCATCGATGAATTCTGCGAGCGGGTCGTAAGCCGGCGTGGGACCCTTGCCCTGCTCGCCGGTCAAGAAAGCAGACCAGGGCTCGGTCTTTGACTTGTAGATCGCGTCCGCTGTCGGACGGACTTGGATGAACAATGCGTTGAGGTTGAGACGAGCAGACTCATCGAGGATCCGTTCGATCTCCTGCCGCTGCGCCCACGTCGAAAGCCCCGGCTTGCTGGGCCAATCAATATTGTCGACGGTCGCCACCCAGGCGCCACGGAACTCGCGAGGCGGTGCAGGAAGCCCGCTCCCCAAACCGATCGGCTCATTCCCGACACGTCGCGCGCGATTGTCCGAGCAACCGAGCACGGATAAACCACCGGGAACCATTGCCCCCGCAGCCATCAGTCCCAGTGCCTCCCGTCTGGTGAGTCCGTTCATGCAACTCATTCTACCGAGGGTTCGCGAACCACCATGACCTGGTCGAGAGGCTTCTTCGTCAGCACAGGAACCGTTGCATCCTCAGCCGGGTAGCCAACCGGAAGCAACACAAACGGGCGCTCGTGCGCTGGGCGCTCTAGCACTTCGCAGAGGAATTTCATAGGCGAGGGCGTATGGGTCAGGGTCACAAGCCCCGCGTGGTGGATCGCGGCAATCGCCAGGCCGACCGCGATGCCGACCGATTCCTCGCGATAATAAACCTGACCGCCATCATCATCCTTGGCCAGCGCAAAGACGGCGATCAGCCACGGAGCGACCTCAAGAAAAGGCTTGTTCGCATCGGTTCCGAGCGGAGCCAAGTCATCTAGCCAACGCTGCGAGGCACGCCGCTCGTAGAACTCGCGTTCCTCTTCCTCAGCCGCAGCCCGGATCTTGGATTTAACGACCGGATCATTCACGCACACAAACCGATAAGGCTGCTTGTTCGCCCCTGTTGGGCCACTCGATGCTGTTCGCACAATCCACTCAATCGTCTCTCGTGAAACAGGACGATCTGAGAATGCGCGAACAGACCGACGCGATGACATCCGTTCACAGAACGCACTGACACCATCCTCGGCCGATCCATCGGGCTGATACGCGGTGTACGGGATGTGGGGGAGCCGCTCGGCGCTCACTTCTCGATTTGCAGCCCGGCAATCGCAGTGGCCTTGTCTGGGGCAAAGTCGAACACTTTGTCCAAGCCCGTAAGCAGCATGATCGACCAGACAGCGTCCGCAACCGAACATACTTTGAGCTTCCGCTCACTCTCGATCATGATCTTCCGCAGGCGGAGCATCTGTGCGATGTTCGACGAATTGAGGTAGGTCACGCCGCCAAGATTGAGCACGACGTTGGGGCGACCCGCAACATCGACCGCCGCAACCTTGTTGTACGCCTCAAGCAACTCCTCGGACAGGTCCGGCTCATCGGACAAGTCCACCACCTCAATCTGTTCCGACCACTCGGACATGGGCTCATTCCTTGCAGTAAGGTCTTCTCGCCTCAATGTACCAAAACCCGTCAAGGCCTGACGAGTCAAATCTATTCCGTATCGGCCTGATCATCGTCACCGTCTTCTGCTTCTGCCGGAATGATGGCCATCGCAACAAGCTGGTCACCCGCTTTCAGGTTGACCACGCGGACACCTTGAGTCGCCCTTCCGACCTTCGAGATCTGGCCCGCCGGCACGCGGACCAGCAAACCTTGCTGGGTCACGAACACGACCGAATCGGTCTCGCGGACCTCGCGGGCCGAGACAACCTCGCCGTTGCGAGCGGAGGTCCGGATGTCGATACGCCCTTTGCCACCCCGCGACTGCGTTCGGTAGGAAACCGAACCACCCTCGCTTTCCGAGGCGACCAGATACTCGCGAACATCGGTGCGTTTGCCGTAGCCATTTTCGGTCACGGTCAGCAAGGCCAGTCCAGGCTCGACTTCCGAAGTGGCGTCCTCTGGGTCGTTCATGGCGATCCGGGCCATGTTCACAATCTCGTCGCCCTTGGTCAGTTCGATCGCCTTCACACCAGCAGCCGAGCGCCCCATCGGGCGGGCGTCCTGCTCAGTGAACCGGATAGCCATGCCCTTCGCGGTCGCGATCAGCAGGTGGTCGGCTCCGCCGGTCCAGCGGACCGAGACCAGGCGGTCATTGTCAGAAAGCCCCAGCGCGATCAGACCCGAACGGTTGACATTCTGATAAAGCTTGAGCGAGGAGCGTTTGATCTTCCCATGCGCCGAAGCGAAGACGAGGAAGTTCTCTTCCTTCTCGAAATCGGTGATCGGCATGAACGAGACGCATGTCTCGCCAGGCTTGAGATCCAAGATATTGACGAGAGCACGTCCACGATTCGTGCGCCCCATCTCGGGCACTTCGTAGACCTTGATCTTGAATACACGCCCTGTGTCGGTGAAGCACAGCAGATCGTCGTGGGTCGATGCGATGACGACATGCTCGATGTAGTCCTCGTCCTTGGTCGTACCGGCCTTGATGCCGCGCCCACCT
The DNA here is from genome assembly GCA_039185335.1 of Planctomycetota bacterium. Lineage (GTDB taxonomy): Bacteria > Planctomycetota > Phycisphaerae > Phycisphaerales > UBA1924 > JBCDAP01. Next base: position 2,508 of record JBCDAP010000272.1, read on the forward strand.
CGGTTCTGCTGCTTGTACGTCGTCAACGGCACACGCTTGGCGAAGCCTTCGTGGCTCACCGTCACCGCCATATCCTCTTCTTGGATCAACGCGGCGTAGTCGATGTCGTCCGCCGACTCCTCGATCGCGGTCTTCCGCTCGGTGGCATAGCGTTCGCGCATCGACCGGCAGTCTTCGCGAATGATGTCGTGCACAAGTTCGCGATCGCCCAGGATCGCTTCGTACCCCTCGATTTCCTCAACGAGCGCCCGGTAATCCGACACAAGCTTCTCGATCTCAAGTCCAACAAGCTGGATCAGGCGGAGCGCGCCGATCGCCTCGGCTTGCACTCGCGTCAGGTATACACCGTCTTCACGCGATGCGGTCTCCATGAGACGGGCCGGGATCTTTGGTGCGTGCTCGTGTTCTGCCGGGATCCGGAATCGTTTCGCTGCCAGCTTGTTGATCGCTTCCTCGCGTCTTTGCGAGCCGCGGATGATCGCGATGACCTCGTCGATGTCGCACACCGCGTGGATCAGGCCTTCGAGGACGTGAGCTTTCTTGCGTGCTTCATGCAGCAAATGCCTTGTGCGACGCTCGATCACCACGATCCGATGCTCGATATAGAGCTGGATCATCTCCTTGAGCGAAAGCGTCCGCGGCTGGCGGTTGACCAGCGCGATATTCATGATCGAGAGTGTGCCCTGCAGCGGCGTGAACTCGTACAGCTGGTTCTCGACGACCGCCGGATCCGTGCCGCGGCGTAGCTCGCACACCACGCGCGTTTGTGCGTTTCGCCCGGATTCATTCCGCACATCGACGATGTCCTTGATCCGCTCGTCCTTGATCGCCGCGACAATGCGGTCAACCAGCGTGGTCTGGATGAGCTGGTACGGGATCTCGTCGATGACGATCTGTTGCTTGTCGCGAGAGCCCTTGACGTCTTCGATATGAACACGCCCGCGCACTTTGAGGCGTCCACGTCCTGTCGCGTACCCTTCGATGATTCCGCCTCGTCCGCGGATAATCCCGCCGGTCGGGAAGTCCGGGCCCGGCACGATCTCCATCAGCTCGGCAAGAGCGATCTCGGGGGTTTCGAGTGTCGCAACGATCGCGTCGAGGATCTCCCCAGGATTGTGCGGTAACAGGCTGGTCGCCATGCCCACCGCGATGCCGACACCACCGTTGATCAGCAGATTCGGGAACTTGCCGGGCAGCACCGTCGGCTCGGTGCGTGTTTCGTCGTAGTTCGGAGCATAGTCGACGGTGTCGAGATTGATGTCCGCGAGCATGTCCACCGCAGCGTGGTTAAGACGCGCTTCCGTATATCGCATGGCGGCAGGGGGATC
>JBCDAP010000273.1:0-3823 GCA_039185335.1 Planctomycetota bacterium
CCTTTGAACCCACCCCTGAACTTACTGCCACGATCAGTGACCAGGAAGCGCGGGCAGATGCCTTGACTAACCGTGGCATCAACCATATCAACCAGACCGTGGTTGGTCGTCGATTGAAGGCCTTGATGCCAATGATCTTCCGAGTGAAGCCGTCAAGAATGACCGCGATCTCGAACTTCATCCAGAGTACGCGAAGCTCGGTCATGTCGAGATGCCAGACTTGGTGTGGTTCGGTCGGATGCTGGATGCTTGGCGGCGCTTTGGTCTTGCGCTGCGGCTGTGGTGTGCGTGGCTTGCAGGCTTGCTCTTGAAGCACGCGCTGAACCGAGGATCGACTGATCTGGATGCCGGCTCGAACGATGTGTCGTGCGATGGTGCGTGTGCCGAACTCCGGCTTGGGACACAAGCGGCGCATCTCATGAACCAGTCAGCGAACCGATTCGTGGATCTTGTTCCATGGCGGCGATCCGATTCGGCGTTCCCCGTTGAGCTCGTCGTCCAGAGCATCCATCCACTTTCTGATCGTATTGAGATGGACAACGAATCGCTGTGCGGTCTTCTTGATGGACCAATTCCGCATGGTCATGAGTTGCAGGATCATTCCCCGCGTCTCTGGGGAGTAGTGGGGGCGTTGCTTGGGCGGGATTCGTTGGCGCATCGTGCGAAAGACTTCGAGTTCACGCTCGAGCAGCTTGGTCTCCGCGAAGTGTTGATCGCGTGTTCCCAGCAGATTCACGACACCAGAGACATGGTCGAGTGTTCTCGCTCGCGCTTCCATGTACGCGGCCATGAAGAGGTTGGCGATCACGATGACTGTTCGCCACACGGTCGGGGTTGCAAGACTCACAGAACTGGCTCACTGCTCGATTTCAACTCTCTCGAAGACATCCACCTAATGCCTTGTCAATGAGCAGTTTACTGCGGAATGAGACTTCGAAAACAAGGCTATCTGAACTTGTCGAGGGAGCGCACAATCTCCTGAGCCATCTAGGTATTGGGGCAGAAAGGCAGACGGGACTGAACGCCGCTTGATGTTCGTCGATTCCGATGAATTGAAAACGCCGCTCGAAGGCGGCGCGAGAGGCTGTTCGGCGCATCTGAGATTGGCCTCCGCTAACTCTGCTGGGTGTTTAATGTAACGAGGCTCAAGCTCCGCTACCGCATCGTTCGGATACTCCACACTTCGCTGTTAGCTATCGACGGCGGAATTGATTATCCCCTCGGCGTCCTCCTTGCCAACGAGCCTGAAGAGGCACTTGCCATTGCTTCGCTCAGCCCATAGTTCGCCGACCATCCGCTTCTCTTTCGTGTCGTCGTTCGAGATCCGATCGGCACCCTTGTACTCGATGCAGAGCACGCGACCATCCTTGAGCAGGGCGACGAAGTCAGGATAGAAGTTGTCTGTCGAGGTAGGCAGGAAGAACGAGCACTGCGGATGTCGCTCGATGTTCCGCACCCAATACAGGGTTTCATCGAGGTTTTCGATGATTTGCGCACATTCCGCCTCTTCGGCATTCATGTCGCCGATCACGTCGTAGTAGTGCTTCGCGTAGGTGATCCTGCCTTCGTAGAGCCGGCGGGCCGGGTATACGTTCAAGGGGAAGTCAAACGCAATCGACGGATCGGTCTCTGCCGCCGTGTCGTCGGTGCCTTGAAGCAGATGCTGAAACGACTCGTCCATCACACGCAGACGGTGCGTGTTGATCTTCACCTCGGCCGCGCTGCGGAGCCGGAAGCGTGCGGCGACCAGATCGGCTAACGAGCACTTGCGTTCCTTGATCAGCAACTCGATCATCTTCCGCAGGAACAGCGTCGAGTCACTCGGCACGATGTCGGGGTGCGGGATCTGACGGTCGAGCCAGACCGCCAGCTCGGCTTCGGTCTTTGGGCCACCAATGTCGATCAAGGCGAGCTGCTCGTGGAGCTCGCGGATCTTGAAGATGCCCTTGTCCTCATCGATGTAGATCTCGCCGACACCGGATGAGCTCGACGCGATCGCGAACTCAGATGGGCTTAGTGTGGGATCCTGGTCGGACAGCTTCCACGGCGCCTCGCGAAACTGGTCCTCGAAGATCTCGAGCTGCCCGTCCACGCGGAGACCGAGCCTCGGCACGGCGAAGGGCTTGCCGAGCGCAGCCGGCGCTGAATTTTCGCCGCGTGACTTCCGGCCAAGGCGTTCGGCCGCGTCCTGGTCGTCCTCCTTATTGAATACCTCTCGCAGCGCCGTGGTAGCCGCCTTGGTCAGCGGCGGGCCGCTGTAGGTGATCTTCACGGGCTTACCCGGCTTCATCGAGGTTTCAACTTTCAGGTGCTGGCGGATCTCCTCGGGAATGGTCTCGGGTTTGGGAGCCTCGGAGAAGCTCTCCGTGAAGGCTTCTTCCTCGTCAGTATCGTCGAACAGCGTGCCCTTGGCCGAGCCCTCGTTCACCGCGCCGCGTTCGATGAGCGTCTGGGTCTCGTACTTCTCGAAGCCGCTCTTCTCCAAGATCTCGGTCAGGGCGTGCGCTGCTTCGCTGAACTTCTGCGAGGTCGCGATCGCGTACGCCTTGTTCAGCTCGTCGTGCTCCTTGAGCCGGGCGCGGGGGAGACGCAGGATGCGTCCCAGGATCTGCTCGACCGCGGTCGAGCTCGACATGTTCGCCACGCTGCACAGGACGTAGGCGAACGGGCAATCCCAGCCCTCGCGGAGTGCCTGCACCGTGATGATGAAGCGGTGCTTTGACTCGCGTGTGAGCACCCTGTTGTCGAGTTCGTCGTCTTTGCCGGTGCGGATCGCGACGTGCTCGCGCGGGATCTTGAACTCGTCGACCAACGCCTTCAGCAGCATCTCAACCGTGACCGGATCATCGCCCCGGTTGGCCTCCGCCTGAAACAGCACGATCGGGCGGATGTACTCGCCCGTCGCTTCTTCCTCCGCCTTGGCGAGCTCTTCGAGCTTGGTCTGCCGGGCGATCGCCGCCTGCACCGCCTCGCGCCACTGCGGGCGGTTCACGAGTCGGATCGGCAGCTTGACCATGTGCTCGGCCTTGAGCTGGAGGGCCGAGACATGATGGAGCACGTTGCTCGGGTTGTTCCTCTGGTCGGGCGTGGCCGTGAACTCGACGATGCACGCCGGATCGAGCCGGGTTAGCGTCTCGAACGATAGCTCGGTCCGGGCGTTGTGGGCCTCGTCCACGATCACGATCGGCCGGCGGAGCTTGAACACATTGGCCAACGACTCCACGGCGCCGGCGCCCTCGTGCCGCTCCAGCCGGGCGACCTGCTCGTCGGCCAGGCTACTGAAGTGGTGCATCAGCGCGCCGTTCTGCTCGTAGACCTTCCGCCCGTCCGTCTTCTCGACGCGGAGTGCCTGGATCGTCGAGACGACGATCGTGGTCGCGCCGTCGAGCGTGCCGCGGGTGACGGCGAGCGCTTCGGAGAGCGACATTACCTCGACCTGACCGCCCAGCTTCTCCTGCAGCGCCTGCCGGTACGGATGCTTGGGGTCGCGCAGAGCCTTGAGCGTCTGCTCCACGATCGGCGTGCTCGGCGCAAGCCAGAGCACGATCGAGTGCTCGGCCCGCAGCAGCTCGCTCGTCACGATCGGCACTGCGTGCGCCGCGATCAGTGTCTTGCCGCCGCCGGTCGGAACCCGCAGGCACACATACGGCACGCCCCGCAGGTCCTCGGGCAGTGATGAGGTCAGGTAGTCGCGCCCGCTGATCTTGGCAAATGGCATGTCAGCCCGCCCGTGCCGGCTCACGCCGCGGAGGTACCGCGTCAGGGCGTCGAGGCATTCATTCTGATAGTGCTTCAGTTCAAACATGCCCTAGCTCACCTTCAC
>JBCDAP010000274.1:0-3819 GCA_039185335.1 Planctomycetota bacterium
CTCGACTTCATGCCTGCGTTTGGGTAATGTTTGCTCATGGCCAAGGTGAAACGCACATATGTCTGCTCGACCTGCGGCTCGTCCCAACCCCGATGGATGGGCAAGTGCCCCGCGTGCAACTCGTGGGATACGCTCGAAGAGGTCAAGCTCGACGCGGATCTCCACGCGCCGATCTCCAAATCTCTCGAAGACACTTCGTTCATCGAAGGCGTCGGCCTTGAGATCGGAGTCGCACCAACCGCGGTTCCGATCGCTGAAGCCCGCACCTCGGGTGTTGAGTCGCTCCGCATCCCGACGACGCTCGAAGAATTCGATCGCGTGCTGGGAGGAGGCATCGTTCCCGGCTCGGTGGTGCTGCTGGGCGGTGATCCGGGCATCGGCAAATCGACGTTGCTCTTGCAATCCTCCGCTCAGCTGGCGCGGACCGGTGTGCGTACGCTGTACGTCACATCGGAAGAGTCGGCTGAGCAGGTGCGATCGCGTGCGGAGCGTCTTCGTCCCGCCGATCAATCAGAGCATCCAGACGATCTTTATGTTCTGGCTGACACGAACATCGCTCGGATTCTTGAGCAGATCGCGCGTGTGAAGCCGGAGGTCGTGGCGATCGATTCGATTCAGATGGTCTACAAGCCCGACCTCGATGCTTCGCCGGGCTCGGTGGCGCAGCTCCGTCGATGCACGCTCGAGTTAACCCATCTCGCGAAGCAGACGGGGATCGCGGTTGTTCTTGTTGGGCACGTGACCAAAGAAGGCAACCTGGCTGGTCCAAAGTTGCTGGAGCATCTTGTTGATGCCGTTCTGTCGTTCGAGGGTGATCGGTTCCACGCGCACCGGCTAGTTCGTGCGATCAAGAACCGTTTCGGATCGACGCTCGAGATCGGTGTCTTCGAGATGACGGCCATGGGGCTGCAGCAGCTGCCGGAAGGATCTTCGGCAGATGCGAATCAGGAGCCGCGAGCCGGTTCGGTCGTTTGTCCCCTGCACACCGGTTCGCGCACGATGCTCGTCGAGATGCAGGCATTGACCGCGGTCGGTTTCCCGGGGTCTGTAAAGCGGCGCGCTTCAGGTGTGGACGCCAACCGCCTTGCCATGATCATCGCGGTGCTCGAACAGCACGCCGAGCTGCGATTGCATGACATGGATGTGTTCGCGTCGGCTGCATCGGGGATCCGTGTGAACGAGCCCGCTGCCGATCTCGCGCTGGCGCTGGCGATTGCAGGATCGCATCTTCGCAGAACCCTGCCTTCCAAGACCGCTGCGCTGGGTGAGATCGGACTCGGCGGTGAACTTCGTCCGGTGCCGCACCTGCACCAACGCCTTCAAGAAGCAGCGAGGCTTGGATACGACTCGATCATTATCCCGGGCGATCGACGCAACACAAGCACACGCAAAGGAAACGAGAGCCTTCCCAAGGGAGTCACACTCGTGGAGGCCCGCACAATCGCTGGCGTGATTGACTCATTGACGTAAAGAGATGGCAACAAGGCGTTCCGCAACAAACGCTCGCTGTTTGTGAGCATTTTTGATACAAGCGAATACCTTCCCGTGCATTAGCATGCGACCATGACCATAAAGCCCATCGCCCTATCCTCTGCCAATGGACTCGAGGCATGCAGACGGGCTGTGGATCGCTCGCTGGAGGGTGCCGATCCACTTGATGCTGTGGTTGAAGGGGTCATGCTTGTTGAAGACGACCCTGAGGATTATTCGGTGGGCTACGGCGGTCTGCCGAACGAGCAAGGGGAAGTTGAACTTGATGCGGCAGTGATGCACGGGCCGACTCATTCAGCCGGCGCTGTTGCGGGTGTACGCGGCATCCGCCATGTTTCGAAGCTCGCACAAGAAGTCGCGCGGCGCACAGATCATTCGCTCCTGGTCGGTGAAGGTGCCTCTGAATTTGCGCGTTCCTTGGGTATGAAAGAAGAAGATCTGCTGACTGACTTCGCGCGCGAGGCATTCGAAAAGTGGAAGGGCGGGCATGAGCGTTCGGATGATTGGCTCAGCGAGGACGAATTTGACCTGCCCTCGCGTCGTCGTGACGACACGCCCCGCACCACCGGAACGGTGCATGTCTCCCTGCTTGACTCTCAAGGCGACCTCGCATCTTGCACAAGCACAAGCGGTTTGAGTTGGTCTCTTCCTGGGCGAGTAGGCGATTCGCCGCTCGTGGGATGCGGCTTGTATACAGACAACGAGATCGGATCCGCGGGATGCACCGGGCGTGGTGAGTCAACGATGGTCATCGCTGCGGCGCATGAGGTAGTCATGCGATTGGAATCAGGAGACGAGCCGAACATCGCAACTAGACGCGTGCTCGAACGCCTGGTGCGCAAGGCACCGAAGCGGTTGATGGGAGAGGATGGACGGCCGGATTTTAATGTCACGATTTACGCGCTTCGCAAAGACGGTGCTCATGGTTCGTGCGCCATCGCCGAAGGAAAGATGTATGCCGTTGCAACTCCCCAGCGCACATGGCACGAGCCCTGCGCAGCGTTGTACGAAGGCTTGGAAGATCGAGCGACAGCGAAGTCAGGCGTTGGCAATCGTTGATGCTGCTTATCACGACTCTCGCATGTAGAGATGCACAGCGGTCGAGCCGTACTCGTGTGTCTCGGGTCCGATCGCGCCTTCGATCTTGAGATTGCCCGGTTCGCGTGCGGCTTTGTGTTGTTCTGCCGGTTCATCTTCGGAACCGTCGAGCGGCAATCCGGCTTCATCCACCTCGACCTCGTGTTCATCGATTCGTTCCGCCGCATGCGGAGTGGCCGGCTTGCCTTCGTACACCCAATCTTTCCATGGTGTCCGGAGGATCAAGTATCCCTCGTCATCCAGCAGCTCGACATACTTTGATGCTGCTTGAAGCACACGCTCTCTCTGAGACTTGTCGGTCATGAGCGGATAAGGCGGGTCCATCATGATGATGTGCGCCGGCTCCCCTACTCGCGCCGGCGTGCTGGCTCCGAGCGCATCCGCATTGATGAGCTGCGCACGATCTTCAACGCCAAATTTCTCGATGGTCCGTGCGATGAGCTTGGCGATCGAACGATCTTTCTCAACCAACACCGCCTCGCTCGCACCGCGAGAAACCGCCTCGAACGAAAAACTTCCTGTTCCCGCAAACACATCAACGACACGCTCACCCTCGATGTGTCCTCGAAGCAATCCGAAGATTGATTCGCGAACACGCACAGGCAACGGTCTTGTGGTCGAAGCATCAGGCGGGGACTCGACGTAACGAGACTTCAATTCGCCCGCGATAATCTTGAGTTGGTGCCCGCGTTTGCTCATGCCAATTCAAAAACGGAATCCGATCCCACCGTATAGGCCCGCATTCCATCCGTCGTACCCAACGCCGTCGTCATCATCTCCCCCGAAGTCAACGCGTACGTGACGGAAGCCGAACTCGCCTCTAACCAGCTCGGAAGGCTGGTAGGACAGCATTGCATCGATGGACCATCCCCAGATGTCATCGCCGAACGAGCCGTCGACCTGGACCTCCAGCTGGAAGGCATTCCCGAAATCGAGTGTGAGTTCCGCGCCGACGAGGCCCGCGAAGAACGTTTCCGATTCTTCGATCTGATCACTGCCTCTCGGCGTCACCGCGAGCTCGAGATCGTGAACACGGAAACCGATCATCGGATCGAAGTGAATCGCCGTGCCCGTTTTCTTGTCATGATGAACAGGCTTCAGCCGGCGTTGCAGCGCGAGCTCGGCCACGGTGTAGTCATAGTCATAAGCAAGCTCCTGGCCCGGAGCGATCGCGGTTGATCCGATCGTGAAGGGGGTCTCTGCCTGCGACTCGCCGGCGGCGTCGGCCTC
>JBCDAP010000275.1:0-3816 GCA_039185335.1 Planctomycetota bacterium
CCGGTTTACCCATGTTCGCGTCCGTCGGCACGGACTCAAGCAGCTGTTCTTGTCGACGAGGTTCAGCCCGATGTGGATCTCAGGTTATGTCCCTGACCTGATCAAAGAGATGCACAGCCTTGCTGCCGAATACGGGTTTGAGTTGGTTACAGGTAACAAGCACGAGCGGATCACGCCCCAGGTCATGCGGCTCATGCAAAGCTCCGAGGCAACGCTTCAGGTCATCCCGTTGCTCCCGCACGAACGCGGGCCTGCTGATGCGAAGCTCACCTGGATGGTCACCGAGTACGCTATCGCCCTCATGAAAGAAATCCCGACGAAGCGTATTTTCGATATCGGCCGGCCTGGGATAAACATCGATACATGGATTCAAGAACTCCAAGTTGATCCCGAGCTTCCCGTGCTAACCTTTCAAACATTCCGAGAGCTGATGGATCAGCGGCTCCCCGAGGCTCTCGGCGAACTCCGCGATTTAGTCGATGCCAGCAGCTAATTCCTGAGAGCATTCCGCTAGAGTCATCGCCCCAGAATAGCCCTTCCTTTGCGGATCTCTGGAAGCAAACACAGATACGAGCAAACAAAGATCATGAAGCATGAGCTGGAGAAGCTCGGTGTGCGGCTTCGCTCGCAAGCATGATTAATGCTCGCGTTGCGTGAGCGATATCCTCAGCGGTGTGGTTGTGGCCAATAGAAAAGCGAGTTGTGCCGGGACATGTTGGGGCGTTCGCGGGATCGGTGCGGAGGGTTTCGTGCGCACCAGGGGCGCAGTGAATACCGGGTCTGGTCAGGATGCCGTATTCGTCTTCGAGACGGGCAGCGAGTTCATCAGGCGTGAGGCCATCGATCGTGATGGAAAAAACACCCAAGCGGTGAGCGATGGTTGGCGGACCGTGGAGTTTTAGATTCGGGAGTTCCGCTCTGCGGAGTTCTTCTAGGAACTGCTCGGTGAGTTGTTGCTCGTGGGCTGCGATCGATTCGATGCCTTGGTCAAGGATGTGCTGCACACCTGCAAGCAACCCTGCGATGCCGACAGTGTTGTGCGAGCCCGGCTCATACTTGTCGGGGAGGTTGGTTGGCTGAGTATCGAGATCGGAAGCGGAGCCCGTGCCGCCCTCTCGGTATGTGGCGAGTGACTGTTCGAGACCGGGGCGGATGGCGAGGAAACCTGTGCCGAGTGGCCCGAGCAGTCCTTTGTGCCCTGGTGCGGCGAGCAGGTCAATATGGCTAGCCTCGACATCGACGGGGATGTGCCCAAGAGACTGAGCAGCATCGACGAGGAGCGGCACGCCGAGCTGCTTGCAGATGCTGCCGATCTCTCGGATTGGTTGGATGGTGCCGGTCACGTTGGAGGCGTGGACCGCAGCGACAAGACGCGTTGCTGGAGTCAGCGCTGTTCGCTCGTCTTCCGGATCAATGAGCCCGGTCGTGGGATCCGCTTGTACACGCGTTACCGAGAGATCCGGATGATGGGCTGCAAGCTCGTTGAGCGGACGGAGCACTGAATTGTGATCCATATCGGTAGTGATGACATGGACGGACTGATTCACGTTGAGGTATGGGGTCAGAATGCCCCGAATGCCAAGGTTGAGCGCGTCGGTGGTGTTGAGAGTGAAGATGACGTGATTTGGGGAACAGTGATTGAGCAGAGCGGCGATTGCTGCTCGGCAATCGGAGAGAATGGCCGCTGATTCGCGGGCCTCTTGATAGGCCCCGCGGCCGGGTGAGGCCCCCAGCTGTGTAGCGTAGTTCACCATGCCCTCGATAACGGCAGGTGGCTTGGGGAAGCTCGTGGCGGCGTGGTCAAAGTAGAGTCGGGTTGGGCGAGGCATGGCTCTCTATCATACGAACTGGTTTTTGGGCAATGCTTGAGTCGATCCGGCAGGGCGTTTCTCAGAGCTTAGGCAACGGTTTTCTGCCATATCGGTACCATGGTGTGCCGCGGCCAATGTGCCGTTTGTTGTGGTTTTTCGAGAACACCCTAGGGTCAGATTCTGGCCCGTCGGCTCACGGATAGAGGCAATGCTCAACGAATTCAACAGGTTGTTCGGTCGGGTCCGTCTTTGCAAGAGCGTGGGAGCCGTGACGGGTCTCTTGAGCCTTGCCGCTGCGGCTCAGGCCATCTCTCCCGAGGCCGAGGGATTCATCGACCGCGCGGACGATGCCGCCATGAATGTTCTCGGTGCATCCAATATCGAGGATGACCTGTTTCCGATCGTGGCGGCGATGGATGATCCCCCAACCTCGATCGAAACAGTCGGAGAGCTTCGCGAGTTCATGCTGGTGATGCCTGATGCCCCGGGATGGGGCGAGGTGTACGAATGGATAAACGCTGACTCGCAGGTCGAAGTGCTTGGCGCTCTCCAGCCCTATACAGACCTGGGCAAACGCTTTTCTATTGGAATCGGACACGGCGAATGGGCGGTGGACGAGGACTGGTCGGACTCGGGGCTCTATGTCGCCCTCAGGGGGGAAGGCATTCTGGCGAATCCCGAATTCGTGTATATCGACAAGCTTCTGGATGTCGTGGCAGTCTCCCAGGCCGCTGCTGCTGATTCTGCAGCCCAAGGCGAAGGCGTTGAGGCGCTCGATCATATGCGTCAGGCGATTTCGATTTCGCGTGCCATCATGATGCGGCCTTACGTCGAAGAGAAGATTCTTGCTTCCGAACTGATGCTCCTCGTCCTCGAGCGGGCGCGAGACATCATTCACGCGTATCCCGATTCGTTTGGCTGGGAAGATCTTCAGGACTTTGCTGACCAACTCGAAGGAAGCACCATCCGCTTGAAAGAGATCACCGTTCCGACCGGAGATACGATCGCGTTGCGACAGGCTGTCGAAATCGTCTTTGGAAGAGATGACGAGCCAGACGCCGAAGCAATGGCTTCATTTCTCCTGACAGCGGGTGGAGAAGATTCAGGCTCACTTGATATCAATGCCGAAAAGCATGCGGATCGCTTTGATACAAACGAAAAGGCTGGGGGTATCGCGGGTCAGTACATGAGCATGTGGGAAACCACGGAATATGCTGCCATCGATATATTTGCAGGAGAGTCTGCGCAGAACGAGATCGATGAATTGCAGTTCGCTTTGCTGGCCAATCTGCTTCCAGATATGGACTACCTCATCGAGTTGCGCGGACGTGTGATGAACGGCCTCGAAGGAACCCGTGCCGCGATCGGCATCATGGCATGGCGAGATCGATTCGGTATGCTTCCGCCCAAAGTCACAACAGCGGTTCCGCTGATCCTTGACGGCATCGAGCGAGATCGATACGCCATCAAGTCCGGCACTGTCCATCGCTTCAACGATCAGTTCCAATACTTCGTCCCGGTTCGTGATCAACCCGATCCGTCCCCTCGTGATTACCCGCCTTTCGAAATAATGGTGATCATGCAGTCCGAGCGTCCGTCGAGTTACGTCCTGGCTGGCGGTAAGTATGGCTTGCTTCCAGAAATGCTGGATAGGGCTCAAGCGGACGCTTTGACCCCCTTTGAACGCAGAGAACTCATCGAGCTGGCAAGAACGCTGGTGCTTGAAGTGGAATCGAACACACCCAGGCCGTTTTTGAATTCGATCGCCTCGGCCGTACTGCGGAACACGCCTGATGGGCGAGAGCCTTTGCTTTTCTTGGAACCCGATCAAATCAATGAACGAGCTCTAGGACAAGTCACAAGTATTCAAGAGAGAGCGCTCGAAGAACGTTTGAGAGATCCCAATGTCACGGCCAGTGAGAAGCGACGGATCCGAGAGCAGCTCGAGGGCGGTTTTACGGCGATGATCAGCCAGGGAGAAAGAGCAAGACTCGAAGAGTACGTC
>JBCDAP010000276.1:0-3799 GCA_039185335.1 Planctomycetota bacterium
ACGCGATTGAGCGTGAGCGTTCCGGGGCAGAGGCTCGTCTTGCCGCCGACCGCCAGCGTCTCGATCAGGTTGGTGCTGAGGGTGAGCGTCTCGCGGCCAAGCGGGCTTCACTTGTTGAGGAACGCCTCTCGCTTGCCGCTGATCTTGAGACCGCCAAGAAAGAGCTTACGCAGGCATCTGGTCGCTGTGATTCTCTCGAGTCGAGCATCAACGAACGCATGGCTCATTCGGAGTCGCTCTCGGGGGATCAGCTAGCACTGACCGAGCGATTGAACGAGCGAGAGCAGCGTCACGCTCGTCTCGATTCCCGCCGCGACACACTTGTCGAGCTGATCGAAAGCCGATCGAGTCTTGACGAGTCCGTACGGACGGTTCTCGATGCGAAAGCCAACGCACCCGAGGGTTCGATGCTGAGTCGTTTGGTGGCGCCGTTGGGCGAATTGATCGAAGTGAGTGCAGAAGATGCGCCCGCTGTCGAGGCTTCGCTCGGAGCGGCGCTTCAGGCTTTGGTTCTCGATGGCACGGTTCACGACGCTGCGGAGCTTGCTGCAGAAAGCTTGCCGGGTCGCATCACGATTCTTCCAACGCTCGGCCTCACTGAGAGTCACGCCGCCGATACACCCGAGATCGCACAGCTCGCCCCGGGCCACGTCACCGCTGTCGCATCCCTTGTTCACTGTCAAGACGAACTCCGCCCCGCGCTCGAGCGTCTCCTCTCCGGCGTGATGCTAGTGCGTGACCTTGATGCTGCGATGCTCCTTGCTGCCGGGCCGCTCCGCGGTCGCTTGTGCCGCTTTGTCACGCGTGATGGCACCGTCCTTGAAGCCGATGGCAGGATCCTTGCCGGTCCGGCGGGCAGAGGGGAAGGCGGCGCGGGTATTCTCGTCCATCGTTCCGAACTCGCGGAACTCGACGATCAACTCGCAGCACTCGATGGGCAGCTTTCCCAAGATAAGAAAGAGCTTAAGGCCCTCGCCGGCGAGGCCGCCGCGATCAACGCCGAACTGCATGAACGACGCGTTGAGCTCGCCGATGCTCAGCGTGCTCGCAATGCCTCAGAGAATTCTCGCGACCGCTTGACCGCGCAACTTGAGCGTTTGGACCGTGACCTTCCCGCGATCGAACGCGATCTCGCTTCGGCGGCGGAACGCCGTGCTGCGATCGAAACCGCGCGCGAAGAACTCGCAGCCAAGCTTGAGGGCCTTCGCCGACTCGCCGACGAGCAGTCGGCGGTCGTCGCTCAACTCGAAAAATCGGGAGAGAAACTCAATACCGATGCCGAGTTGGCCACGGAAGAAGTCTCGCACGCGCGTGCCGAAACCGGCGCTCAACGCGAACGCTTGACCGCGTGCGAACGTGAGCTCACCCAGGCCAAGCGTGAGCGTGAATCACAAGAGACCGCACGCATGCGACTGGTGCAAGAGGCCGAGCAGCGGGAGGCCCGCATCGAAGAACACCGCGTGGTCATGAGCGAGGCGAAGTCTGAAGAGGAAGGGGCTCGCGCGGAGGCTGAGCAAGGGAAGGAAAGCCTGAACGATCTGTCCGCGCGTATGACCGAAGCCGCGGATGCGGTCGTGAAGGTCGCCGAGCGTCTGGCTGCGGTCCGCGAGCGTGCGACCGCTCTCGATCGGGATTGGCAAGCGCTCGAGGTCTCTAAGCGAGAAATCGAGGTGCGCCGCGAACACCTCGAAGAGCGATCTCATCAAGAAATCTCGCTCGACTTGGCCGCGGAGTTCTGGGAATACGAGTGCGTCATGGTCCAGGGCGATGTCGCCCGCATCGACCAAGGTGAAGTGGGGGAACGCATCGGCGAACTCGCGGGTGACATCAAGAAGCTCGGGCATGTGAATCTCGATGCCATCGAAGAAGAACAAGATCTGGTCGGGCGCAACGAAGAACTCGCCCAGCAGGTTGAGGACATCGATGCGGCTCGCGATCAGCTCGAAACCCTCATCGAACGTCTCGCCGACGCGTCACGTGATCGTTTCAAGGAAGTCTTCACGACCATTCAGAACAACTTCTCCGGCAACGACGGCATGTTCCGTCGCCTCTTCGGTGGCGGAAAGGCAGAGCTCCGACTCCTTCCCGTCATGAAAGAAGACGCCGACGGCAACAAAGTTGAAGGCGATATCGACTGGCTCGAGTCGGGCATCGAGGTCATCGCCAAGCCGCCCGGAAAAGAACCTCGTTCCATCTCCCAGCTCTCAGGCGGCGAAAAGACCATGACGGCGGTCGCCCTCCTCATGAGCATCTTCCAGTCCAAACCCAGCCCATTCTGTGTGCTCGACGAAGTCGATGCCGCACTCGACGATGCGAATGTCGAACGCTTCACACGGATCGTGCGCCAGTTCCTCGATCAGTGTCACTTCATCGTCATCACCCACAACAAGAAAACCATGGCAACCGCCGATGTCCTCTTCGGCATCACACAGCAGGAACGAGGCGTCTCCACACGCGTTCCTGTTCGATTCGACCAGGTTTCTGCGAATGGCGAGATCAAGGCGTCGGTCCGTGAACCCGCCCTCGGGGCTGCGGGCTAGTTCTGCTTGTTCCGCACTGCCGGCACATTTCTGATGAACTACAATCTTCCACAATGAATCTCTCTCGTTCCATGGCCCCGGTGATCCTCCCCGATCCCCCTGATCCTCCCGAACCCATCGGGCTGATCGCGGCTAGCGGACGTCTGCCTCTGCTCGTTGCCGAAGGAATGCGAAGGGCTGGGCACTCTGTCCACTGCCTCGGGCTCTCGGATCTCTACCCGCAAGAGTTGCCCGACATGTGCTCCCGATTCCGTGAGGTTGGCGTCCTAAAAATCGGCTCTTGGACCAGGGCACTCCGAGAGTTCGGCGTTCGTTACGCCGTGATGGTTGGGCGTGTCGACAAGGCGATGTTCATGCACTCTTGGCGAGCGGTTGTTCGCAACGCGCCCGACTTGCCCACCATGCGCACGTGGTTCAGAATGAGGCATGATCGACGCAGCCATCTGTTGCTCGGTGCCATCGCTGATTACATGGCCCAGGAAGGGGTACTTCTCATCGACTCCACCGCACATATCCCCGATCATCTCGCCACACTCGGCGTGATGACCAAGAAGCAACCCACAATGGGGCAACGCGCCGACATCGATCTCGGCTGGCCACTCCTGCAAGAGGTTGTCAAACTCGATATTGGACAGGCGATCGCGGTCCGCGAAGGCGACGTCATCTCGATCGAAGCGGTTGAAGGCACAGATCGGATGATCGCACGTACGGGTGAGTATTGCCGTGGCAAAGCATGGACGCTTCTGAAGTGCGCTCGTGCCGGGCACGATCGCCGCTCTGACGTTCCGACCATCGGTCCGGTGACCATAGAGAAGCTTGCCGAAGCGGGAGGGCGGTGCCTCGCGGTTGGTGCGGGCGAGGTCATCATTATCGATCGCCCGCAAACCGTCGAACTCGCCGACAAGCTCGGCGTCACACTTGTCGGCATGCCCATTGTTTGATCGCCTTTGCCGAATAACGAGCCGCGACCGTCAGGGAGCGGTTCCATCAGGTGTTCCCTTGGTGGCTCGTTCGTCAGTGTTCTCAGCCCATTGACCATGCCAACCGAATCCAAAAACCCCTATGTTTCTCGAGGTGGACTCAAACTCCATCACGCCCTTCAAACCTTCAGATTCGATCCGACCAATCTCGATTGTGTTGATCTCGGCTGCGCCACCGGCGGCTTCACCGACGGTCGCCGCCAAGATGGTGCCCGATCGGTTGCCTGCGGCGACACCGCTGACGGCCCGCGCGCCTACACGCTCCGCACCGACGAACGC
>JBCDAP010000277.1:0-3798 GCA_039185335.1 Planctomycetota bacterium
AGTCAATCCCTGTTCACGAAGCCAGCATCGCTCGGTCGCTGAGCAAATAAACCGGCGGCAATCAACCATCCGCCCCCACAGGCGTTTCTGCAAACCCCAGCGCGCCGATCTGCTCGATCAACACTTGGCCGGTTCCGGTTGTTTCGCCATCAACGATACGGACAACAAGACCTCGCTCGGCAAGCGTGCATGTCCAGCCGTCCGCGACCCGCTCCATCTCGACGGCTCCCTGCTCATCGCCGACCACGAGAACACGAGGCTCGGTTTCCACACGAACCAGCGTCGTTGGCGTCAGCACCCGATCTCCCTCAACGACCTCTCGATCCGAAACCACCGCAATCATCGGATCGACACACACGACAACAGCATCACCTATCCCCGCTTCATCAAGGGCGGGCTCGACTGCATCTCTCACATCAGCCCATTTCACCGTCTCCCCCGTCGTCAGCCGCCAGTACATCCGCTCGGGGTCATACCGATGCGCCACTTCGAAAGGCTTGAACTTCTCCACCAGCACCAATTGAGAATGCTCAGGCCCTTGTCCGCCCGACATCGTGTGCCAGGGCTGGTGCGTATGCCACGCCTCCTCTGCGGGCTCGACCTTCTCGTAGACCAGGGTGTAGCCAAATCCAACCGCAGCAACAGCGATGCACCCGGAAGCGCCCATCGTCATGACCAAACCAAGACCGACTATCGCGGCTTTCTTTGCGTCCATTCTTGCTCGAACCTGCACAGTGTTCGGATTCCGTTCTTCGGAAGAATCTTGCCCGGACACCACACCCGCTGCAAGATTCATCCTCAATCCTCGTTTCTTCTATTCAGATTACCAACCCGATCAAGGGTCATGACATGAACCAAACATCCTCGTCGGCTATTCCCCTTCTTGTTCTCTCTCTGCTGGCAGCACCAGCCATCGCGGAAAACGATCCAGGAATCCTGACCGGCCCGCCGGTCGAGGACACCTCGACCACAGAGTCAAGCGATCAGATGCAACGCCAGACGATCGTTCACCGCAACTTCGACGGCTCGCTCGAACGCATCAAAGGCTCACCCGAGCTTGCTGCGATCGACCAACTCCACCTCTCCGACGAGGAACGCCTCGATGTTGACAACGTCCTCAACGAACGGGCGGCAATCATTGATTCGATGGTGCTCGAGAACTTCAATACCCTCGACGATCTCCGCAAGCTCCGCAACTCCGAGACGTCCGCTCGCGAACGCATGGACGTCTACAAAGCGTTTGCCGAGACGTTCCGCCCGCTGATCGATCGAGGAACGATGCGCGATGAGGTCGCCTCGGTGCTCTCTGAGGATCAACGCGAAGCGTTCACCGGCATGCTCGATGAATACCACGAGGCCGTGCGAAAGGACCAAGCGGAACAGCGAATCCGTCGCGACAACCCCGACTCGATGCAGCGCATCGAGGAATCTTCAGAACAGACCGAACGCCGGCGCCGATGGGAAGAGCGACGCAACGCACGCTTAAAAGAACAACTCGGCGTGAACTCCCGCGAAGACCTCCTCTCCTTCACGCAGGAAGCCGGCGCTTCGCTCCAGCGGGTTATCGAGTCCGCGCGTGATCGCCTCGACGCCTTCCTCGAAGCCATCGACGCAACCCCAGAGCAGACCGCCGAGATCACACGACTCGCCCAGAATCTCCAACGCAACAACGACGCGGAGTCACGCCAGAAATACCGCCAAGCCGTGCGTGAGATCTTTCAGATGCTCGACACCGAGCAACGACGCAAGCTCATCGACTGGATGCGCAACCGCTGATCACACCTCGGGCCGCATCATCGGGAACAGGATCACATCGCGGATCGTCCGCTGATTCAGCAACAACATGCACAGGCGATCGATGCCCAGACCAAGCCCGCCCGCGGGCGGCATCCCAACCTTGAGCGCGTTCACGAAGTCCGCATCGAAGTTCCGGAACGTCGATTCCTCATCATCGATCCCCGCAAGCTGCTCGCGGAACTTCGCCTCCTGGATGTCCGGATCGTTCAGCTCCGTGTACGCCGGCCCGATCTCCATCCCACCCATGAACAGGTCCCAACGCTCCGCAATCTCGGGGTGGTCCGCCTTCGGTCGCGTCAGGGGACTCAACGCCGACGGATAATCGCGAACAAACGTTGGCCTCGCCGGATCGAGCGTGGGCTCCGCCACTTCTTCGAACAGCTCGTTCACCACCAGCACCGGCGCCAATGCCTCGCCCTTCTCTCCCGTTGTTTTCAGCCCGCGTTTCTTCGCTTCTCCAAGCGCACGAGCCTCGTCCTCCATAGAGAACCCGAGCGCTCGTTCAAAGAGTTCCGCGAAGGTCACATGATCGAATGCCACGCCGTAATCGATCTTAAGGTCACCGAATGGCAACACCAGCTCGCCGGCTCCCAAAGGCTCCAACGACAGATCGCTCGGCAACTCGCTATCGACAACGGCGCTCGTCGATTGGTTTTCACCACGCAGCGCATCGCGTACTCGGAGCGCCGCCGCTCGGATTAGACCTTCCGCCAAATCTGCCATCGAGTCGTAATTCCCAAACGCCTGATACACCTCGAGACTCGTGAATTCCGGGTTGTGGCTCTTGTCTACACCTTCGTTGCGAAAATTCTTCGAGAACTCGAACACACGCGGCATTCCGCCCACCAACAAACGCTTCAGGTATAGCTCCGGCGCAATACGCATGAACAGATCGATACTGAGCGCGTTCATGTGCGTCATGAAAGGACGCGCCGCCGCGCCGCCCGCCTGCGATTGCAACGTCGGCGTGTCGACCTCCAAGAACCCCAGCGTTACAAGCCGATCCCGGATGGCCTGAACGATCTGCGACCGCAGCCGGAAGACTTGCATCGCATCGGGGTTCGAATACAGGTCGATATACCGACGCCGATACCGGAGCTCGACGTCCTGCAGCCCCGACCACTTGCCGGGCGGCGGCGCGATCGACTTCGTCCCCATCTCCACCTTCTCCGCCCACACCGTGATCTCCCCCATCTTCGTCTTCATCAACGCTCCCTCGACCACAACGACATCCCCAAGGTCGGCTTGCTTGGCGATCTCAAAGCCAGGCTCCGCCACGTCCTTCTTCGAGACCGCGATCTGTAGATCGACCGTTAGCATCGCCGCGAACGCGCTCGCCTCGCGAGCTCCTTCCTCGCCCCCATCGCCCTCGCCTTGATCATCCTCGGCACCACCGTGCACGTCCCGAGCCGAAGCGGTCGTGTGATCACGCAGCTGCATCCACAAGAGCTTCCCCTGCCCGCGCTTGAGCATGACCCGCCCAGCGACGCGTACACGAGGCCGACCGTCCACCAACGCCGGCAGCTCGTCCTCGCTCGCCTCAGGGTTCGCCTTCTTCGCCTCCTTAATCGCCGCAGCCGACTCCTGGTGAGCTAGGTCCGCCGCCTCGTCGTACAGCGAACGAGCCTCAGCAAGCGTCAGCAGCCCATCCGAACGCTCTCCATAAGGTTTTCCCCCAACTCCCTCGATCGCAGACCGATTCTCCCGTCTCTGCCCCTCCAAAGGGTGAATCGTTGATTCGACCTCGTTCGCAATAGCTTGTTCGTCGCTCATGCCCCCATCCTAGGCCACTTAAGAAAAAAGCTTGAATCCCGCCGCTCGATCCGCGACGCTCACAAACATGCCAACAACACTCTCTGTCTCACAGTTCGTCGCCGCTCCGAGAGACCAGGTCTTTGCGGCCGTTATCGAATTAAAAAAATGGCCCGAGTTTGTCCGGGCCATCACGAAGATCGAGATCATTGACGACGCCGGCAACGGCGACCGCCTCGGCCCTGGAAC
>JBCDAP010000278.1:0-3796 GCA_039185335.1 Planctomycetota bacterium
CAACAGCGATACCAGACATCTCTCCGTGCACACGCACGTCTGTAACCATGAGAGGCTCAGAAAAAGTGACGCCGTGCGAAGTCGCGGATTGAACCGTCAGCGGAGCGACCGTCAGAAGTTCGTCGGCAAAGGGCTGATCAAAGTCAGACGAAACCGCTGCCAGAGCGTCGTGCAAAGCAACGATTCCCGGAGCGTGAATGCCATCGTCGTTGGTCAAAAGAACTCTCATGCGAAGACATTACCCCGAATCGTTCGTTCGCACCGACATCGCGTAGCACACAACCGCTGCGGACACAGCAACGTTCAGCGATTCGACACCCGCCATCATCGGGATCCGGACAACATCATCAAGCAGAGGATCGACCTCTTCAGAGATGCCTTGCGTTTCCGAGCCAAGCACAAACACTTGACGGTGAGAAGATTCGAACACATCAAGATCGACACTCGCATGCGAATCGAGACCCGCAAGACGAAATCCCGAACTCGCGAGCTCAGTCAGACCATCAGCTAGGTATTCGCACGGAATGATCGTTGCTTGATAGAGGGTAGAAGCCGACGCTTTGATAACCAGACCTTCGATCCAGGGAACACCCTTGGTCGGCCAAAGGATCGTCCCCGCACCAAAGGCTACCGCGCTGCGGATTACCAAACCGATGTTCTGGGGGTTGGTGATGGCATCAAGCGCCAGGACACGCGCCGGATCACGAGCTCCGCGACCCTTGAGACGATCAAGATAATCATCCAGATCGACGACGTTAAAGAGATGAACCAGAGCCGCGATACCTTGATCATGGCGAGGTTCATTCGTCACGGCATGCACGTCGACACGCGGAACAACTTCGTACTCGATCTTCTGCTTCCCATGCTGATCACGGCAAAGCTGTTGAATCTGCTTGTGGTATGACGCGGGAAGATCATTCGCGATTCGAACCCGCTCGATACTCACACGCTCACTCTTGCAAGCCTCGAAGGCCTCCTCGACAGCGCGTCGACCAAACACGGTCACTGTGGCATGGCCACGCGGCTTTCGCTGCGAATGAGCCATCACAACTCCTCCGCGGGCGAATCAACGCCACGCCCGTCACGCCCCCCGTCGCGCGGCCGCTGGTAAGAGATCCCGCCCCATTCGGTGGGCTTGCCCGTTGCGAGGTCGCGAGCAGCACGAGCGAGAATATTCGATACAGAAAAAGCGCCAATCGGATACAAAGGCGCCCATAGAAGCGGCACACCCTGGAAGCGATAAATCACAAACATCGCAAAGAAGAACATAAACGTGGCCGAGCCACCCGCGATCCCGAGCGCGTAAGCCAACGGCTTATCTCCCATAGTCGCCACAATCGCACCCGCGGCAAACGCCAACGGAGCCGCAATCGGAAAAACAACGCCCGACAACCTCAACCGCCAAGCATGCTTACGAAGCTCACGAGGCTGGCAATACGCGGCCTCGATAAAAATACGACGCCAACCTCTCTGGAACTCTGCGCGGCTCTCGTACATCTTGCAACGAAGCAGCCCATCCGCCATCAGAACACCGATCCGAACCCGCGGGACAACATCAACAGCAAGACGAGCGAAGGCGAGATCCTCAAGAATCGAGTCCTTCACCGCCTCATGCCCCCCGATCGTTTCGTAAGCTTCTGCGGAAAAGAGCATGAACTGCCCGTTCGCAAAGCGCTTGGGCTTCGTACGCCGATTCACACGATGAAGCGGAAATTGGCGGAGCAGTTCAACCCCGGCCGCTGGCTGATCCAACCGCTCGAACGTTCGATCGTTCGCCAGTGTCGGCAAGAGAGAAAGCATGCCAACACGACGCCGACGAATCATAGCAACCGCCGCCCTGATGCACTCTGGTTCGAAAGCACAATCCGCGTCAGCGAAGAGGAAATAGTCTGCATCCAACTCCCGTGCACGCACCGAGCCAACATGACAAGCGTGCACTTTACCTGCCCAGCCATCAGGACAATGCTCGTTCACGATGATCTCGAACCGATCATCATCCCCAACCGTTTCACGAAGAACACGCTCGGTGTGGTCGCTGCAACGATCAAGAACAAAGATCACACGCAACTCACCCGGGAAATCCTGACAAGCAAGCGTTTGTGCACACGCGGCGATAAGTTCTTCTTCGTTGTGCGCAGGAATAACCACCGCCACACGCTGATGAAGCACAAGCTCGTTCGAATCATCCAGACCAACGCTTAACAGCGGAACCAAGCGACGAGTGAGCGCTACCTTCTGGAGAACAACCGCGTAGTACACCGCACACCCTACCGCGAGCACAACCAGCAAAATCAGTGGAATGGCAGCAAGAAGGGGCATCATGATGAAGTCGTCGTTGAATGCACCGAACCAACAGCAACCACCGGCATCGGGCACCCATCACCGGCATGTCTACAAAGACCTAATCCTCCGGATCAACCGGGTCGCAAATACGCTTGCAACAGAAGCGCAAAGCCGCAATGGGTGCCTTCACGAATCCCAAAGGAATCCATGCTCTTCATGAGCAAACACCCACCGCGAGCGATTTTGCAAATCAACACCAGGCACGACTCAAACAGGAACCTGGAGCAGCTTCAACACACGATCGACGATGGTTCCCGTCGACAAACCAACCATCTCGATCACCTCGTCGGGTTGGCGGGCCGACTTCGGAATCTGCCGCACATGCATCTGCTCGAGCGTGAAACCTTCGCCCGATCCGGCCAGCGCATCCGCAACAGCAGAACCGATCGAAGCCCCGTAATTGTCTTCGAGGGTCAGCACATACCCGTTGTTGGCGTTCGCCACGTCGAGCAACTTCTCTTCGTCGAAAGGCAACGAATAAAGATCGACGAGCGTCGCAGAGATGCCCTGGCCATCGAGCGCCTCGAGCACCTTGTTCGCCTCGTGCACCATGTAACCCGAGGCGACGATCAGCAGATCTCGCCCTTCGGTCAACGTCTGGAAACCACCAAGGTTGAAGACATCGTTATCGCCGTAGAGGAACTCGGTTTCAGGACGGAGCGTCCGCATGTAGCAGACGCCGTCGTACTCAGCCATCACCTGGGTCAATGCATAGCAGGAGTAAGCATCGGACGGCTGCAAAATGTAGCAGGCCGGGTTGCCGTCCTTGTTCTTCGCCGTGGCGAAAGAACGGAACCAGGCGATATCGGGCAGCGACATCTGCGATGGACCATCAGAAGCAAGAGAAACGCCGGCGTGCGACCCAACGATTTTGAAATTGGCCCCAGAGTTAATGGCCATCTCGATTTGGTCGTAAGCCCGTGTGAAGAACTTGGCAAAGGTCGAGCAGAAGGGCACCTTCCCGCCCGCAGACATACCCGCGGCAACCGACACCATGTTCTGCTCAGCGATCTTGCATTCAACAAAGCGATCCGCTGTCTCCGGATCCTTCGCGAACATATCCGCAAACGTCGAATTCGAAACGTCGGCATCGAGCGAAACCACCTTGGGATTCGCCCGTCCGATCGCTTGCAGGTCAAGACCATACGCCTTGCGGGTCGCAAGCCGACCAGTCGCCAACACCGATCCCATATCGCGCGACTTCATGAACTCCGTAAGCGAAGGTGGATCACCGACCGGCTTGGGCTCGGGCGCTTCGGCAGGCGGCTGGATCGTGAATTCGTCGGTCGATGTCAGAGAACTGGTGAGATCAGAACGCGTCTCACCCAGTTCGGCCAAAGCCGTGTCGAGCGCTTCGCCGCGAGCAGGCTTACCGTGGTGACCACCACCCTGCATCGAAGCGGCGCCCCATCCTTTGACAGTACGCGCCACAATCGCAATCGGCTTCCCAGTG
>JBCDAP010000279.1:0-3789 GCA_039185335.1 Planctomycetota bacterium
ACCCGTCGTATCGTGAGTATTTGAACAACTATGTAAACTATTCACGGATGGGGCATATCCGTCACGATCTGGATCGTGTCTTTGAACTCCATCGTAACTTTGTTGAACACGGTGCGATGCTTCCCGAAGCAGTCACTGCGAGCTAAAGCCGTTGTTTCAGTGTGTTTCGCTCTTGGGTTACACCAGGACGCCTGACGAAACACAGAATGCTGCAAGGTGCTTTAAGGTTCACTCGGTCACGAGTGCCGCGAAGTCGAATGCTCGGATTTTGTGTGGATCAAGCCCACGCGATTGGAGGTCATCTTCGGTGAGTGCACCGCAAGCCATGCCTCTGCGGAAGAAGTTGAGCAGGCCGTTCGCTGTGGCGGCATCGTCGAAGTCGGCTCCGACGCTTGTAGCTCTTGTGGCCTGTTCAAGGAAGTTGGCAAGTCGTTTTGCAGCACCGTCGGCGTGCTCAAGCGAGGCAGCGTACACCGCGGCATACCTTGCCACGAGCTGAGCCGGGTGAACATCCCATCCCTGGAAGAACCCCATCGACATCGATTGGCGGATATCGTTGTACGCCAACCGCCAGCCGCGATGCACGGATTCCATGTTCTCGGCCCGTTGCTCGTCGGATAGTTCGGCACCTCGATGGATCTCGATTGGCAGCGTCGTCGTGACCCCGTCGCACCAGCGCATCCCTAGCGGCGCCCCAGTGAGTTGCATCCGTTGCCTTGCCGTGTCGCACAAAGGGTGATGGAGTTCGAAGTCGGCATCGTCGATGCCCACCGATGACAAAAAGTCGTACGCTCCGAAGTGCAGCGACTCGCATCGACCATCGCAAGCTTCGACAAGCATGGGGATCGCGTCACGTCCGTCTGATGTGACCAGTGCTTGGGGTGTCTCGATCATCAACTCGAGGCAGATCGAGCCCGGTTTGTGGCCGTTCTGTCCCTCTATGCGATCGACATGCTCGACGTACTTTGCGACCTGATCTGCTGACTCGATCTTCGGCAGAGTGATCACAAAGCCACTTGGAAGATCTTCGGTCCGCTCGCGCAATGCGTTCAGAAACAGCTCTGTTGTGCGCACGGAACGCTCGAACAAAGCCGCTGAAGGAGCCTTTGGGCGGATCCCGAACTTGGGAGAAAGCGATCCGGCTTCCATTGCCTCCGCGACAACCGCCGCCAGGCGAATCGCGGCCTCGTCTTCTTCGCCCGAAGGACGGTACCCGAATCCATCCTCGAAGTCGGCACGAAAGTCTTGCACCGCCTGCCCCGACAGACGTTTCGCAACCCGCTCTCGCACGATGAAAGCGAGTGGCTTGTCCATCTCGAATGCTTCGGAAAATTCCTTTTCATCCGAAGCATACGTTTTCAAGAACATCGCACTGATCACCGCAAGCTTTTTGGGTGTGTCGGGCTTGAACCGGTCGGCTCCGCCGTAGACAACGTGTATCGGAGCGAATTCGTGATGCATGTTCATTCATCTATTGTATGAAGGTGCTTTGGCCAAGCTGCCTCCCATGAAGTATCTTCCGGTCAGGACAGATCAAGGAGGCAAGGTTCTTCTTGAAAAGGAGGAAGATGTGGACAACCGAGAAGAGACGCTCCTCAACGAGGTTTTGAGAGACCGTGACGTGCCTTGCCCGGTTTGTCGGTACAACCTGCGTGGGCTGACCGCATCCGCTTGCCCAGAGTGCGGGGCGAATCTCAAAGCCTGGGTCAAACCCGACAGCTTGCGACTTGGATTGTGGATCGTGGCATTGGTCGGATTATCCGGCGGCTTCGGTTTTCAGGCGACACTAGTGATCTGGGTGGCTTACCTGATTGTGACCGAGGGAGAATCTCTATCGAGCTACATGCCCGAGCTCAACGTGGCGTTCTTCTCGAGTCCGGCGATGGGCATTGGAATTTTGCTTCTCATTACGTTGAGAGCTCATGTGGCGAAATTGAAACTCTGGGGACGCATCTGGATCGCGATCTGCGCGTGGTTGGTAAGTGCAATTGCGGCACTGGTTTTCTTCTCCATGGTTTCTTGAGTTTGCGTGCCGAGAGACTCATTCTCATCGTGGCGTTCTGAACATTTTTTCTCGTTATTGTTTGACTCTATCTGCAGCGCTGGCATGATTGCCTCCTATGTTCATACACACGCCATTCCAATCCGAATCCGCGAATGTCTGCATGGCAGACGGACGCAGCGATTGCTCCGGCATCGACCTGGGTTCTTACTTCGGTAAGAGCTCGATCATGCCGGCGGGTAAACGGAGTGCTTTGGGCGAATAAACCGCCCGATCCACCCCGACCCCGCGGCGCTGCCGAAGGGGTCAAGGCAGCGTTGAGCATCAGTTCCAAATCATCTCACTGGGTTGTGGGCTCTGCTTTCGGTCTGTCACGACCGGGCTCGGAGGGAGTTCTGTTTTGTTCGTGACACACCAGCTCTCGGCGCGATCACTGCGCGCCGGGGCGCTTTCACTGCGGGCCTATCGCTCGCCCTCTTTGACAATTGCTCTCTCTCTCTCAGGAGAACGCACGCATGGTGCGCTCGGCCGGTTCAACCTGCTTCCCGGCCGATGCGGGTTCGAGTCCCGCTGCGTTCTTTCTCTCGTGCTGCCGCCGGCGACGTGTGCCGATTCGGATAAACATGTTTCGTGGAACGGCTTCTCAACAGTACGGGAGTACGAGTTGCTCAATTGGTTGGAGCATCAGGTCTAAAAACCTGAGTATGCCGGTTCGATTCCGGCCTCATCGGTACAGCCGCAAGGCTGCGGGTTCGACTCCCGTCGTTGGGCACCGGTAAGTGCCACCCTCCAGTCAACACTGGATCTATCGTGGGTCGAGAGTCCACCCGGAAACTGTTCCGCAGCGACGTTGCACGGATCTCGCGTTTCTGCGAGGCGAGTGTCACGGCGCGCCGACATTCTGTGCCAGCGCCGCGTTGGATACCGATGGCGTACACCGTGACACGTCTGGTAGAGCGTTCAGTGCAAAGTGTCTCAGCAAGGGACACAGGTCATGGTTCGCGAAGCTTGAGCGTCGAATAGTCACTGCACCGTCTCAAGATGCAGCCCGTGCAGAGGACGGGCGGAACGCAGCCCGGAACCTCTCGCCCCGCATTTCGTTTCTGTTTCCTTGTTCGTCCGGGATGGTCTCGGACAACTCCCTTTACTCCGCTCATGGAGAATCAGTCATGTACAAGCGCATCAAAGTTCGCAAGCACGAGCTTGCGTTGTGGTTCCGCGAAGGCGAGCTGCACAAGGTTCTCAAGGCAGGCGTGTACCGCCTGTCTTCGCTCGTCTGGTTCCCAGGTCGGAACAGCATTCAGAAGGTTGATTTGACCAAGCCCCGGTTCGAACACCCGATGCTTCAGGTGCTGGTGAAGGATGTGCGTCTCGCGAAGCGTCTCGCGGTTGTTGATCTTGCGGAAGATGAACGCGCTCTCGTGTGGGTTCGCGGTCGTCTCGCGGACATCCTCGAGCCTGGTGTTCACGCATACTGGATTGATCTTGTCGATGTCGAGATCGAGCGGTTCGATGTGAACTCGTTGTGGTTCGAGCACGCTAAGCGTGAAGCGATCCTCAACTTCCCAGGCTCCTCACGTTACTTCAACGGCATCCGCGTGGATGCCAACGAGCGTGTGATTGTCTACCGAGATGGTGAGCTCGACCGTCAACTCGATGCAGGTCACTTCATCTACTGGCGCTCTGGCGCGAACGTGACCTGGAAGTCGGTCGACCTGCGTGAGCAATCCGCGGACATCCAGGGTCAGGAGATCATGACGGCTGACAAGGTTACGCTTCGCATGAAC
>JBCDAP010000280.1:0-3763 GCA_039185335.1 Planctomycetota bacterium
CAGCGGGCCGACGGCCGCTTCTTCTGAGTCTTGGGTGAGGATGCCGGGGATGTTGTCGGGAATCTGGGCTGTCGGCATGGGATCTCGATCAGATTGGAAGGGAACAGATCATGAAGCCCCTCTCCCAGTGAGGGCCCGTGTCGGCGGAGTGTAGTCCCAACGGGGGATCGCCTTGGACTGTTCTTCGGAATTCTCCGAGATTGTTGTCCCGTTATTGTGTGAGCCGACTTGAATAGGGTAGACCCATCGTTTGGCGAGTAGGATGTCACGATTGAGTCACGAACCGCCGAATTGGAGGATTTAGGCATGGATGCCTTTGTGATCGAGGGTGGGACGCCGGTCAACGGCAAGCTCCGGGTGAACGGATCGAAAAACGGTGCCCTGCCGGAATTAGCGGCGGCATTGCTCACCGACGAGCCCGTCGAACTGATCGGCGTGCCCGAGTTGGCAGACATCGCGAACATGCAACGCCTGCTCGTAGAACTCGGTGTCGATCTTGAAGAAAGCAAACCAGAGAGGGACGAAGAGAAAGACCAGATCGGCCAGCGTTCCCTCCGCCTCACCGCGAACGACCAGACCAACTCGCACGCGCGTTACGACATCGTTCGCACTATGCGAGCGAGCATATGCGTCCTGGGTCCGCTCCTCGCGAAGCGCGGTGAGGCACGCATCTCCTTGCCCGGCGGGTGCGCGATCGGCGACAGGCCCGTCGACTTGCATCTGCGCGGGCTCGAAGCGCTCGGAGCTCGGATCACGGTGGAAGAGGGAGATATCTTCGCGCAGGCTCCGACATCGGGACGTTTGCGTGGAGCAAGAATCTTCCTCGGTGGTCCGAACGGACCAACAGTCCTCGGAACCGCCAATGTCATGTCAGCGGCAACCCTGGCCGAGGGGACAACCATCATCGAGTCGGCGGCTTGCGAACCGGAGATCGCGGACCTCGCCAAAATGCTCAACGCGATGGGCGCCCAAATCACCGGTGCGGGAACACCGCGCGTGACGATCCAAGGCGTTGACTCGCTTACCGGCACCTCGCACGCGGTGATCCCTGATCGGATCGAAGCGGGCACGTTTATGGTCGCCGCGGCGATCACTTCCGGAGCCCTCACGCTTGAGCACTGCCCGCTCGACGCGCTCATGGCGGCTGTCGACACACTCTCACGGATCGGAGTCCACGTCGAGCACGTCGACGGCGGTGATCCGATGCGCTGCACCGTGCGCATCACCTCATCCCGCGTTCTTCGCCCGTCCCAGATCACGACCCAGCCTCACCCAGGATTTCCGACCGATTTGCAAGCGCAAATGATGGCCCTGCTCAGCTTGGCAGACGGGAACTCGGTGGTCACGGAGCGAATCTTCCCCGAGCGTTTCTTGCACGTCGCTGAGCTGAGCCGGATGGGCGCGAGATTGTTTCGCCAGGGACCGACCGTCGTGGTCTCTGGTGTTCCCGAGTTGCGCGGAGCACCGGTCATGGCGAGTGACCTGCGAGCGAGCGCGTGCTTGGTCCTCGCCGGACTCGCGGCACGCGGAACCACCACCGTGAGGCGGGTGTATCACCTCGATCGCGGATACGAGCAAATGGAGCGCCGACTCGGTGCCCTCGGGGCAAACATCCGTCGCATCGATGAACGTGAGTTAAGTCCGGTTGAGACGATGTAATGCTCGATACGCTCCTCATCAGTCTGATTGCGATCAGCGTTTTCTACACGATGTTCCGGATGCGCCGAGCGACCAAGGCGCAGCGCGGGTCCAGCGTCATGATCGCGATCATCGGAGCAGTTGTGTTCCGCGGAGTACTGGTCGCGATGGAGGCGATGGTTCCCTGGCAGACGATCTTGCCGAACATGCTCTACGTTGCTCCAGACTTCCTCAGCGCACAACTGTCTTACTGGGATCAATCAAGAGGTGTGTACGGCGAGCAGGTGTATCCGCTCGTGTGGGGTGACGGAGGAGCGGCCGGGAACTGGGGACGCTCACCCGCCACGAACCAAGCCAACACAATCATCAATCTTGTGATTCTGGCCGTCGCAATGGTTGTGCTGCGTGGGGTCTTTGGGAAACGTCCCCCGAGAGCCGAACAGTCTCCAAGCCCAGAATCTGAATGAACTTGTCAAAAGCCGGAATATCCGTGGCTCTGACAGGATTGGTTCCATGTTCCTGCTGAAACGGCAGGGTTTGGAAGCAAACGCCTGACAAGGCGGCATAAGCAAGGCAAATGAAAGGATCTGTCATGAACAAGTCTGTGATGCTTGGTGGTGTTGGTGCGCTCGGTGTAATCGCTGGTGGTATCGCGTTGCTGCCCCTCGGTGCCGCGAACGCGCAGCAGTCCGCTCAAGATGAGTTGGCGAGCGCCGATCTAATCGCGGTCAAATTCCACGCCGATTGGTGCGGACACTGCAAGGCAGTATCGGGATACTGGGACGACCTTCAGGAAACCTTTGCAGAAGACGACGTGCTCTTCCTCACCTTCGACGTCACGAATGACAGCACCAAGCATCAGACCGAGATGCTCGCAACCCTGACCGGCCAAGACGATATCTGGGCGGATCACAAGGGCAAGAACGGCTTCATGGTCGTGATCGATGCGAACACCGGTGAGATCCTCGAGAAGCTCACCTCTCGCGACACCGTCGCGACCGCGACCAGTGCCGTGCGCAAACACATCTGAGCAGCAGCTTCATTTAGCTCAAACGATTCAACGACGCTTGACGAGCGGGGTTTCTTGCGAGCCCCGCTTGTCTATTTGCACTCTCTATAGCTGAGCAATCTCAAGTCGATGTAATCCGAAGAACAAAGACATAGCAACACCGAAGCAAGTGGTGATAAAGCCATAGATCACAAAGAGAGATCCGAAGAACTGTACTTCTCCTTCGTACAAATAACTCACGCCAACGAGCAAGATGAGCACACCGCCGAACAGAGGGAGGAAGGCCGAATAGAGCTTGTGCTGCTCAACCTCCTCTTTGCTGAACTGGGACCAATCCTGCTCCGAAAGCCTCAGACCCCATAGCGAGAGATTTGCCGGAAGGAGCGCAAGGACAGCGATGGTCGCAAAGGTGACTTCGCTCGGCCATGACCAAGCCAGGACGTGGTACGCGACAATGAGCAACAAGGCCAACACAATGACCACCGCCATCGGCTGGCGGAACCTCCGATCGATCCAGTCGTCGTAAGCAGTAACCCACGATTGCGAATCGCGGTGCACCTTCAGTCCAGGCATCAGAATAAACGGCATTTGGGCCTCCTTGCGGGTTTGAAGCGTATCCAAAAGCCGTGAAATCGATCAAGAAATGCCCCTCCGCGAGCCCTCGCAAACCGCCTCGACGGCAGGGTTTTGCTACAATATGTGGCTTGCTTCGAGGCCCGAATCGGGGCCCAACTTGGACCCTGACGGAGTGCCTTTTCCTTGGCGGACGATCCACAGAATCCCGGTCAGAACAGCGAAGAATCCGCCGGCACCCCAGAGGGAGGTGGAAGCGATTCTGGAATGGAACGAGACGCCGGCCTCGGCACCGTGGTCGAACTCCAGATCGAGGACGAACTCAAAGACTCGTACCTGACCTACGCCATGAGCACGATCATGGACCGGGCACTGCCCGATGTTCGTGACGGGCTGAAGCCATCCCAGCGGCGCATCCTCGTCGCGATGAACGATCTGAAGCTCCGCCCTGGGAGCAAGCACAGGAAGTGTGCCAAGATCGCCGGCGATACGTCTGGTAACTACCACCCACACGGAGAATCGATCGTCTATCCAACGCTGGTC
>JBCDAP010000281.1:0-3762 GCA_039185335.1 Planctomycetota bacterium
GCCCGTGCTTCGGAGTTGGCTCACCGCATCGTAGAGACGAAGTCGGAGCGGAAGGCGCAAGTTGTCGGGCAATACAAAGAGAAGAGTTCGCAGCTACTCATTGCTGTGGCGATATCACTGGCGATCGCGATTTCGTGTGCTACTGCTGTGGCCTTCTTGCTGACACGCTCGATCACACAAAGTCTCTCGATGATCAAGGCTCGTGCGGAAGAGATCGCTGACGGAGATCTTTCGGGTGAGCGGCTTGTTCTGGTTCGTAAGGACGAGATCGGTGATCTAGGACGCGCGATGGTGTCCATGCAGGACAATCTCAAGATCGTTATTTCGGAAGTCGCTCTCGCTTCCGGCGAATTGGCCTCGACCGTAACCGAAATCTCGGCGACTTCTGAAGAGATTGCCAGGGGAGCACACGAGCAGGGTAGCCAGGTCCAGCAGCTCTCGTCTGCGATCGAAGAGATGGCGCAGTCCATCACCGAGGTGGCGAGCAAGTCGAACGATGCGGCTGGGAGCGCAAGTCAATCCGGCGCGTCGGCTCGCAAGGGCGGCGAGATCGTCGAGAGTTCGGTCGCGGCGATGAATGACATCGCCGATGCGGTGAACGCTTCGGCCCTGTCTGTTCAAGAACTCGGCCGGCGTGGCGAGCAGATCGGTGAGATTGTCCAGGTCATCAACGACATCGCTGATCAGACAAACCTGCTCGCATTGAACGCGGCCATCGAAGCGGCGCGAGCGGGCGAGCATGGCCGAGGATTTGCCGTGGTTGCGGATGAGGTCCGCAAGCTTGCCGATCGCACGACCAAGGCGACCGATGAGATCGCGCATTCGATTACTGCGATCCAGACCGAGACCGACCAAGCGGTTGATCGCATGAACGCCGGGACCGAGCAGGTGACGGTGGGGGTGCAGCGTGTGAATGAGGCCGGAAACTCGCTGGCAGAGATCGTGAGCGGCTCGGAGTCGATCACGGAGATGGTGACATCGATCGCGGCTTCGGCGGATGAGCAGTCTGCCGCTGCTGAGGAGGTTAGCCAGTCGGTCATGGCTATCAACCAGGTCACCAGCCAAACGGCCGAAGGGTGTCAGCAGGCGGCGACTGCCACTTCGCAGCTCTCAGAGAAAGCGGAGTCCCTCCGTCTCTTGACCGAACGGTTCCGTCTTTCCTGATGAGATGAATCTGTTTTATTCGAAGCGCCGCAACGCCTCAGCCAAGCCGCTGAGGCGTTTTTTTGTGAGCGAGTAAGCCGAAGCCGCTCGCCATAATGAGCCGGGGCTTTCCCGAGATCGGCTTTGGAGGTGGTTCTTTGAGTAGAGATCGCTCGAGCGCGTTCTTCACAGGACAGGCCCCCATGGGCGTGGTTCTTGGTATCCAAATCGTGACCAAGTGGCATCGGACAAGGCGAGTGGATGGACGATGTGCTTATCCTGGAAAAGTATTGGGTTTCACTTATCCGCACAGTCGTTACCCCAGATTTTGCAAATCTGAAGAATGTTATTTTCCTGCCTGAAAGTGTTTCCGATGAGAGTGGAGTCAGACAGCATTCCCTTGTAAGGGGGGATTCAGACCATCGGAGCCGACAGCTATGAATTTCTCTCTCGCAAAACAATTTGCTGCGGCCTTTGGTGTTGTAGTGGTGCTGATGGTTGTGGTGACCGGTGTTGTCTTCTATAAGGTCAACGGGCTGAGCACAAAGACGGATTCGATTACTGATGTCTACGTGCCGGTCATCGAGTCTGCGCTAAAGGTTGAGGGAAACATTCATAACACGCTGTCGATGCACCGCGGATACATGATTCTCGGCTTGGATGAGCTTGCAGAAGGACGGCGTGAGGCGTGGGATGTTATCGACGAGCAAATGGCGAAGATGGAAAAGCTCGCGCGCGACACGGGCGATACCAAGACCGGCCAGATGATCTCAGAGCTCGAGACTCTCTTGTCTCAGTTCCGCAAAGCGCAGGATCGAATTGAGCAGATCGCACACACGGACGCGGATCATCCGGCGGATGTGCTCTTTAAAGAGCGGGCGATGAAGCATGCCGAGCACATGCGTCTCGCTCTGGAAGAGATCTTGCACATCGAAGAGGACCTCGATCCAACAAAAGAGCGAAAGAAGCTGACTCATTCGGTGGCATCCGCCGAAGCGCATCTCTTGTTGATGCTCGCTGAGCTCGCCACATTCTTGCACGATGGTGAGCAGGCGACGTTGGACCTATTGAATCACGAGATCGAAGAATGCCAGAAGTCTGTCGATAACATCCTCACCCAAGCCCATCTCTTCAATCCGGAACAGAACCAGCATTTCGAGGCGTACATCAGTGAGCGAGACGACTTTCTCGCTGTATCGCAGGAGGCGATTGCTATCCGCAGCCAGCCCGGCCACTGTGTTTCGGAGGCGATCTGTTTGGATGAGGTGACCCCGCTCTCTACGAAAGCTTCGGACTTGGCTCACAGCATCGTGGAGATGAAGTGGAAGAAGAAGAAGCAAGTTGTGGCGGAATACAAAGGCCAGAGCTCGCAATTGCTTATCGCGGTGGGTCTGGCACTTGGTGTTGCGATTTCGTGTGCCGTAGTTGTAGCCTTCTTGCTGACTCGCTCGATCACGCGGAGTCTCTCGATTATCAAGGCTCGCGCGGAGGAGATCGCTGATGGAGATCTTTCGGGCGAGCCAATGAGACTGACCCGACGGGACGAGATCGGCGACCTCGGGCGTGGGATGATGTCCATGCAGGAAAACCTCAGGAGCGTGATCTCCGAGGTCGCAATGGCTTCTAGTGAGTTAGCCTCGACGGTGACTGAAATCTCCGCAACGTCAGACGAGATCGCGGCGGGAGCCCGAGAGCAGGGCAGTCAGGTCCAAAGTCTTTCATCTGCGATCGAGGAGATGTCTCAAACGATCACGGAGGTCGCGAACAAATCGAACGATGCCGCGGGCAATGCACGCCATTCCGGCGAGGCGGCCCAAGCAGGAGGCGAGATCGTGAAGGGCTCCGTTGCCGCAATGAATGACATCGCCGAGGCAGTGAGCGCTTCAGCGAAGTCGGTGCAAGAGCTTGGTCGTCGCGGCGAGCAGATCGGCGAGATCGTCCAGGTGATCAACGACATTGCTGACCAAACAAATCTGCTCGCGTTGAACGCGGCGATCGAGGCTGCTCGGGCGGGCGAGCACGGGCGTGGCTTTGCGGTGGTTGCGGATGAGGTCCGCAAGCTTGCCGATCGCACGACCAAGGCGACCGATGAGATCGCGCAATCGATCACCGCGATCCAGACCGAGACCGAGCAGGCTGTTGGTCGCATGAACTCGGGGACCGAGCAGGTGACGGTGGGGGTTGAGCGCGTGAACGAGGCCGGGAAGTCGCTGTCCGACATCGTTGATGGCTCGGAATCGATCACGCGGATGGTCACATCGATCGCTGAGGCGGCGAAGCATCAGTCTGTGGCCGCCGAGGAGGTCAGCCGATCGATGGTCAACATCAACCAGGTCGCCAGCCAAACAGCCGAAGGCTGTCAGCAGGCAGCAACCGCGACTTCGCAGCTTTCTGAGAAAGCGGAGTCTCTTCGTCTCTTGACCGAGCGGTTCCGCATTCACTGAACAAAAAAAACCGCCCCGCGGGATGGTGGGCTCGCGGGGCAGAATTCCGTCGCGGCATGTGGTGGTGGTCGCCGCTTCGGTGGTGGAGTTCTGTTGGAAATCGCAGCGTCGCTGGTGGGGGCGACGCGGCGAAAAGGTGGTGGAATCGTGCGTCGCTCGGTGGTGTGCGACGCAC
>JBCDAP010000282.1:0-3757 GCA_039185335.1 Planctomycetota bacterium
AACGAGCAAAAGCATCTGAGGATGCAATAGGTAAAGGTCGCACTAAGAATTTTGAACAGTTTAATGAAAGCTTTGAACAGTGGAAGACCCGCAAGAGCATGCCCAGAAGCTCTCCGACGCTGATCTCGATCTGCTCATCCCGATCGCGCTCGATCTGCAAGCGAAAGCGCCGAACGGGTGGTTGCATCCGACCAATGTGACCAAAGTTTCGGCGTGGTCCGAGCTGCTCTCGATTGCACTATCCGACGGCTTGTTCGATGAAGCCGAGCAAACCCGTGCGTTGCAACAGATGCTCGTGGGATGGCAATTCCAAGACAACTCACGATTGCTTGTTGGCGACGAAATCCAATTCAAAACGCCCATGTTCAACGCCAACCTCCGCAAAATCGTCGGGGCGCGTCTCTCGTTTCTCGCTACCATCGAAGAAGTAACGATCGATGGCCAGCCTAGCTCGCTCCCAACGAAGACGCTGCGCTACGCACCGCATGCGGAACAAGAGTTCCGGACGAACGGCGGCGGTTCGAGCCGGACGCTCGTCAGGCTCAGCGACATAATTGACCATAACCCTTTCCCGCCCGGTGACGTGGAGTTCACAATCCGATGGAAGCTGGACGCCTGGATCAACAAGGGCGGCTCGAACTCATACGGTACAGTCAACGCTCAGAAACTCGGAACGCCGGACGCGCAGTTCACAACGAGCGCGAACTACACGTACACGGTATTCGAGAAGCCCGAGCTGGTGACCACTCCTCGTGACGATCCCAGGACACTCGGGGCGATCGTTGACGCAGAGGGAAGCGTGCAGATGTCCGGATCGTCAGGCCTCACGCTGGACATCATGATCCGGAATCAGATCCCCTGGACTACCCAGCAGAGCATCCAGGATCAGGATCGTGTCTGGGTCGTTGCTCGCCCGACGGTACGAGCTGCCGGCAGGGAGGAACCGCTTGTGAGTTCATGGTGGAGCGAACCACCAGCGAGCGAATTCTACGGAAAGAGCACCGGCAGTAGGAACACGTACGGCGAGTACCCTTTCGACCTGTTCTACGACCAGATCACGCTGATCCTGGTCCCGGCACCCGACGCCGCGGTGAAGAACGATGACGTACACCGCCTGTGGAATGAACCGATCGAGATCCCTGTGAAGATCGATTGGTCGGCTATTCCCGAGAAACGCCGTCCACCACGACACCCGAAAAACTCTTTCTCGAATCCCTAATAATAAGGGTGATGTCCGAGCCACCTCCTTCTACATCGCGTGCCACGCTGACCGTCGAAGAGCCAGGCTCGCTCTCCATCGCCCTCCCCGCACTCGGCTTTCGCGCGGGCGTCCGCGAGTCCAAGTTCGCGCTCGCCTTCACCGCCATCGTCGCGGGCCTCACACTCTTCTTTGCCTTCTTGCTCAGTGGTGCTCCTCAGAGCGTCATGTATCCCTTCATCGGTGTCATCTCGCTCTTCTGGATCGGCGTGCTCTACCTCCTCGCCGAAATGGTCCGCATGATGTTCACCAGAGCGATCATCGATGTTGTGGGCGACACGCTTCTCATCACGATCCAGAAGCCGGGCAAGGTCTCGTCGGTCGAGATCCCAACCGACAAGATCAAAGCGCTCGGTGTTGGCCCCTCGGGCGTCGTCGTCGATAACCAACCGATCCTCGCCCTGCGTATCGACACGCGTTCACCGATCGAGATCGGCCAGCGAGGCGGCAAACCGATCCGCAAGAAGAAGCACATCTTCTTCCGCGAGCGTGCCGAGGACGAGCTCGAATGGATCGCCGAGACACTCCGCGAGGCGCTGGGCATCGAGACCGCAAAGGCGAAGTCTTGGGCGAAGGATGCCGCGTCTTCATCCTCGCACGATGCGTTCGACTAATCGTCAATACGGAAGATGCGATTGGGTCCCTTTGGTGGCTCAAGCAAACTTCTTCCTCCCAGCACACACTTCGACTGTTGCAACAACTGTGACAGCCTTATTCTCTTGGTTCATGGATCGCTAGCCACCTCGCTCGTAACGCGTTGTCAATAGCGCATGCTTATTCATCTCTCTCGCTCTAAGATGAGAGAATGGAAAGAGCAACGAATGGCTATCTTTTTTAAAAATCAGATGACACAATCCGTGTTTTTACGGGTGAATCGGCGCGATTTGTTGCACGCGTTTGACAGCTTCAACGATGAGTGGGATCGCTTGATCGACCTCTTGTCGTGTCGTGTGTCGTGAAAGCGAGAATCGGACCGAGCCGTGGGCGAGCGTTTCGTCGATGCCCATCGCGAGCAGAACAGGTGATGGGTCGAGCGAGCCCGAGGAGCAGGCGGCTCCCGCAGAAGCGTACACACCGCGTTCGGAAAGCTGCAGGAGCAGTGCCTCCGCCTCGACACCGGGGAAGGCGATGTTGGTGGTGTTCCAGAGTCGCGCAGGTGTTGAGTGATCCTTGGGGTCAACGCCGTTGATCGACGCGCCCGGAACTTGTTCGAGCAGTGATTGCTCAAGGCGGTCGCGCAAGATCGCGATCTGTGCACGAGCATCGGGGTCTTGCATCCATCGCTGGGCGGCATCCGCGGCGGTTCCCATCGCGGCGATCGCAAGGGTCGCCTCTGTGCCGGCGCGCCTTCCAAGTTCCTGAGCACCAAGCAGACGCGGCTTGAGCTTCACGCGACGCGATGTCACGAGAGCGCCAGCGCCTTTGATGCCGTGAAACTTGTGCGCCGAGAGCGACAGCAGATCGATCGGGACGCTATCGGGATTGGTCTCTGCGGCGTGGTCTCCCCAGTCGATCGCGCATGGGAGCTTGCCGACCCATTGTGTTGCGTCGGTATGGAAAAGCGAGCCGGCCTCGCGGCATGCCCGGCCGATCTCGCGAATAGGTTGGATCACACCCGTCTCGTTGTTGGCCCACTGCACCGAGACGATCGCTGGCCTGAGATTGCTGATGGCCTGTACCGCTTCTTGCGCATCGATCCGTCCGTACCGATCAAGAGTGAGCAGGCGTCTATCGGCAGTTCCCTCGCGGCCGAGCTCTTCGGTCAGATCGCGCACCGCCTCATGCTCGAGCGCGGTGGTTAGCAGCAGGGGTGACGTATCGGATCTCGCTTGCGCAACCGCAAGCACGCCACGGATCGCAAGGTCGATCGACTCGGTCGCCCCCGAGGTGAACGTCACCTGCCTGGCACGGGCACCTACCAGCGACGCCACCGACTTGCGTGCCAACTCGATCTGGTATCGCGCCTCCTGTCCCGCGCGGTGAACCGATGAAGGGTTGTGCCAGTTTTCATGCATCATCGTCTCAGCAGCTGCGATCGCTTCGTCGCAGGGCTTCGTCGTCGCGTTGTTGTCGAGGTAGATCGGCACTTGTTTGGCGATTTTTGAGGGTGATCTTGAGATAAAGAGTAGGCAAACCCCGCGTTTGCGATCCAATGATAGGTCACTCAAAATCGAGTTCAGGTAGTTCTTTTTTGTAGGTATACTCAACTTGCGGCAATGAGTGGCTGAGGCCTTCGCTCGCATTGGAAGATTCACGTCACGTCTAGATTTGAGAGGTAGAAAGAATATGCAACATGCTGTTTCTGCGGCTGCTGTTGTGGCCGTATGCGCTGCTCTAGATGTTCATGGTCAGGATTTTCGACTGCTTTATTCGTTCGAAAGCGAGCTTGAACCGGTTCCTTTCGCAACGGAGAGCTTCGGCTGGTCGGTCAGCGGGACTGGCGATGTGAACAACGATGGCTTTTCCGACATACTCGTCGGAGCTCGATTCGCGAACGTG
>JBCDAP010000283.1:0-3751 GCA_039185335.1 Planctomycetota bacterium
AAAAAACGTTCTACGTCCGATCTAGGCCATCAGCGGGGGGGAGGCGTTCGTGGCTACACTTGTGCGTGAGCGACGAGCAACCCAAGCAAAGCACGAACGACAAGAGGGCACCTGGTGACGCCACCGTTCTTTTAAATCGCCTGCACGAGGGCGATCCGGACGCGGCAGACCAGTTGTTCTTACTTGTGTACGAACATCTGCGAGCGACCGCAGAAGGGTACTTCAAATCTGAACGGGTCGAGCACACGCTGCAGCCGACCGCCCTCGTGCATGAGGCATACATCAAACTCATCAACCAAGAAGAGAAATCCTGGGCCAACCGGGATCACTTCTATGCTGTCGCGGCACGCGCAATGAGACAGATCTTGATCGACCACGCTCGTGCCCACAACGCACTCAAACGCGGCGGTGATCGTCAGCGCGAGGGGCTCACGAACATCGAGACGCCCGAAGCGGGAAGCGTCATCGACGCGATCGCGCTCGAAGAGTGCCTGAAGATGCTCGACGAGATCGACCCCGAAGGCGCGCAGATCGTTCAGCTGCGTTTCTTCGGCGGGCTTTCGCATTCCGAGATCGCACAAGTCATGAACATGTCGGTGAAGACTGTCGAGCGAAGGTGGCGTCGGTGCCGCGCCTTCATCAAGCCGAGGCTGGGTGGAGACGACTCATGACATGGGAGCGCGAGAAGCGTGCCCTCGACCTCTTTGAGCAGGTGTGCGATCTGCCGCGCGAGGAACAATCGTCTTTCGTCGAACAGCACTGCGCCGACGATAGCGTGCTGCGCATCATGCTCGTCGAGATGCTCGAAGCGGACGCGTTTCCCGAGGACAGCGGGCTGGAGTTCGGCGACTCGGCCGAAGTTATCCGCAGTATCGCTTCAGCGAATTCGCGAGCGGCGATGCCCGAGAAGCTCGGGCGTTATCAGATCATCCGCCCCATCGGCAGAGGGGGCATGGGTGTGGTCTACGAAGCCGAGCAGAGTGACCCGAAGAGGCGAGTGGCGGTGAAGGTTGTGCGGGAAGGTTTCGGAAACCGCGAGACGATCCGCCGGTTTCGCCAAGAAGCGGAGCTGCTCGGTCGCTTGCAGCACCCCGGTATTGCTCATGTGTACGAGGCCGGCATCGATGGACACACACCGTTCTACGCAATGGAGTTCGTGGATGGTCTCCCGATTGATCAACACGCGGAGGAACGTAATCTGGGGCTGCGCGAGCGCATCGAACTGATGGCTCGCGTGTGCGACGCGGTGCAGCACGCGCACCATAAGGGCATTCTTCATCGAGATATCAAACCCGCGAACGTGCTCGTCGTTGCTCCGACCGATGAATCCGCTCTGCAGAATGCTGGAGGAGAGAGCGCGAGCTCATCGCACAACCACGCCGCGCGCATCGACTCCATCGGGCAGCCTAAAGTTCTGGACTTCGGGATAGCTCGTCTCGCCGATCACGGGGCCGTAACCCAGCACACGCATACCGGCCAGATCCTTGGATCGATTGCAAGCATGAGCCCCGAGCAACTCGCGGGGGACCCAGCCAGCATCGACACTCGCGCGGATATCTACTCGCTTGGTGTCATGCTCTATCGCTTACTCGCTGATCGCCCGCCGCACGATCTCACCGGGCTGATGATCGCCGAGGCCGCGCGCCGGGTTGCTGAGCAAGATCCTCCGACGCTCGCGTCGGTCTCGCAGAAACTCCGTGGCGATCTGTCCGTGATCGCTGCGAAGGCCCTGGCTCGAGACATCAATGAGCGGTACGAGTCAGCAGCGGTGCTTGCTGAAGATCTTCGCCGAACGCTCCGCAATGAGCCGATTGTCGCACGTCCCCCTGCGGCCTCGTATCGCTTTAAGAAGTTCGTCAAACGCCACAGCTTCGCGGTCGCGTTGGGAGCAGTCGCGATCGCGCTGCTTGTCTCTGCAACGGCGCTCTCGACATGGCTGGGTGTGCACGCGATCGCGGCTCGTTCGGAAGCGGACCGCGCGACGTACCTGGCCTCGATCTCCGCCGCCGCGGCCGCGCTCCGCGAAGGCGACGCGAGATTAGCACGCGATTTCCTTGTCCAAGCCCCGCCGCAGTTTCGTGGTTGGGAGTGGTTCCATTACAACGATGCGCTCGATGCCAGCGAGCATCGCGGGGAGCGGGCGTTCACACTGAGCAGTGAAGTCGCGGACTTTCAGGACGGGCGGTGCTGGCTGAGCCCCGACGGATCAATGCTCCATGTCGGCTCGCACAACGAACGCTACGGGTCGCACGTCTTCGAGTCGTTCGACGCGGAGTCACTCCAATCGATCGGCGATTGGCGGGCGACCCAGGACGAACGGTGCATCGGTGTGATCGATGAGCGATCGGTGGTTGTCATGTACCACGCGGTATCGGGCGAGCTCGTGCTGCGCGACGTGGTTGGTGGGCATCAAATCGAGCGTCTGTCAGCCGGATCCGGCGGACGGCAAGGCTTGGCGAGCTATAGCAGGCTCCCGACTGACCTTTCGCTCGTGTCGGGATGGATCGACGTGGCGACCAATTCGACTAACCCGCTGATTCGGCCCGATGCCGTTCTCAGCCCCGATGTTTCCGCATGGGTGGAGTGCCGCAATAACCCGGTCGTCCGACTCGTCGCGTCGGATGCCGAGCCTCGATACCTGGGCACTGTCCGCGAGGGCGGATCCGCGGCCGCATTCAGTCCCGACGCCAAGCTCCTCGCGTTCGCATCGCTTGATCGTCAGCTGAGTGTTTTCGACCTGGAGTCTGGCAAGAGCGTGTGGACATTGCCCGAGGCGCACTCGGACGCGCCGATGGTTGTGACGTTCAACAAAGCCGGGACCATTCTCGCGACCGGCGGACAGGACCGGATCATCAAACTCAGGGATGCTCAATCCGGAGAACTCCTCGGTCAGCTCATGGGCCATATCGCAACGATCAACGCCCTGGCTTTTTCGAAAGACGGCCAGACCATTTATAGCGCCGACGCCTCAGCGGTCCGCCGATGGAAGGTCCGCGACGCGATCGAAGGCAATGTTCTCTGGCGCCATCGAGCCTTTGCAGCGCGCCTCCGGCTAAGCCCAAAGGGTGAACGCCTCGCGTCTACAAGCCTGCCGATCGGCGGCAATGACACCAAAGAAGACAGCGTTCTCACGATGGATCTCCGAGCCGAAGCCCAGGCGAGCCCCATCCCCCTTCCGGCCACAACGGCTTGGGCTCATGATGCCAAGCTGCTGGGAAGTGACATGTGCCTCGCGGTTGTGGGCGAGCGTGAACCGAATGCTATTGATGGTGTTCGGGGGTCGGCGTATCTATCCAATCTGAGAACCGGTGTTTACCGGCGCCTCGCGGTCTTCCAGACTCCTCAGAACACCAACCTTCTGTTCCGGGACGGACGGGTCTGGATCAATCAGGGACACGACGGCCGGATCGACCTGACTGCCGCTATCCTCGAGGGAGGGGATGTGACACCAAAAATGATCGCGGAAGCAGAGCAAGTGCAAGGCGATCTCTTGCATCAAGCGGACAAGGGTGACATCATCAGATTAATCGGCGAACACGAGTGGCTCGCACACCGATCGGCGATCCACGAGCCTTCTGGTTTGGCCTATGTTGTTGGCGAGAATGATGTCATCCAAGAGCTTGATCTCAAGACCGGAAGGGTGATCCGATCGTCGTTGCCCGCCGGGTCTTCGGTGCGTTCGATCGCCCTTTTGCCGGACGGCTCTCGCCTCTTCGGCGCTTCCGGCGACCGGCTCATCCGTGTTTGGGAC
>JBCDAP010000284.1:0-3747 GCA_039185335.1 Planctomycetota bacterium
AGGGATCTCGTACTCATACGCACGCCTTCGACCTTCGGTATCGAGGTGCCAAAGCGGGATCTCCCATCCGAGCAGAGGATGCTCATCAAGCATCGTAAGTCCTGCTTCGGGATGCGCTCGGATCGCGGCGTTATATGCAAGCGCAAGAGGCTCTGCGTCTTGGCGTACAACATCCATGATGGATTGCCAAGCCTTTGTTTGTGCGAGCGAGGAAACAGTGATGAACTCTGCGGTTGCTCCGAGAAGTCCGAATGCCGCGCGAGTGACCTGCTCCGCCGCGCTCCTCGAACGCGATGCGTTAGCGAGCGTGGCTTTGATGTCTTCGCCGAGTAATTCATCGGGGACAAACGGGCGATCACGAGGATCGACGCAGGGCTTCTCGCACGAGGCTGATAAGGAACGCTGTTCGAGTTTGATCTGCGAGCCATCGGTTCGCACCGGTGTATCCATCGTGTCCGGATGCACATCATCGGT
The DNA here is from genome assembly GCA_039185335.1 of Planctomycetota bacterium. Classification (GTDB taxonomy): domain Bacteria; phylum Planctomycetota; class Phycisphaerae; order Phycisphaerales; family UBA1924; genus JBCDAP01. The sequence goes on from JBCDAP010000284.1 coordinate 475, forward strand.
ATCCACCACAACCCAAAGCGGAGAAGCATCGATCTGCTTGCACAGCTCATCCATCGCAAACACCTTGGCCACGATGCCCGGGTGCCAGAGCGCGGGCTGATGACCCGAGGCGATGATCGGACGGTCGGTTGGCAAGCCGGCTGCCGCCCTCGCTTCGCGCGATGCATCATCGAGTCCATTGAAATGGTGTTGAGCCAGCTTGGCCCAGGTCGAAGGATTGGGCTCGAGTGTGATGTTCACTTGGCGGCGTTTGTCATGGCCAATGCGGCCTGTTCTTTTCCTGGACAGGGCATGACATCGTTGAGCGCGGGAGACGGCAGCTGATCAGCGCACCGATTGATTTCGCAGTGCAAGACCTGGCGGTAGTGGTTGAGCCGGATCTCGTCGTCGTTGAGCGGGCCGCCAAACGTGCGGTTCGGATCGTTGTAGATCAGCTTCACCGGGATCTCCGTCACACGGAGACGATTGGCGGCAGCTTGGATCCAGAATTGCATCGGAAATGCGTAGCCGTTCTCTGTCAGTGTGAGCTGGGACACCGCCGAAACCCGATAGGCCTTGAACCCGCAGAACGCGTCAGTAATCGGGCCGCCGATGGTGTCACCGATGCGTTCGTTGAGCTCAGCGGTCAGCATCTTGTTGATCCGTCGACGATTCTCGGGTGGATCTGTCACAGCAGAGTCTGATGCGAGATAGCGAGAGCCGGAGATAACGTCATGCTGATCGGATTCGATCGCCGCCATGAAATCAGGGATCGCCTCGGGCTCGTGCTGCTCATCGCAGTCCATCGTGATCACCCAATCGAAGTGATCGACACGAGCCCATCGAAAAGCATCGAGCATCGAACGCCCGTAACCCCTGTTCTCTGCATGTCGGATCACCTCGACCGGAAAGCGTGGCAGCAGAGAAGGTGTGTCGTCGGTCGAGCCGTCATCGATGATGAGGATGTCTTTGGCACGAGCGGTCAGCTTGGTCAGCACACGCTCGATGTACTTCGATTCGTTGTAGACGGGCACGGCGATCAATACACGCATCATCAGTCCTCACGATGTCTTGCGAAGTTGAACAATAGGCACCGGGTCTATATTCCGACTTATTGGTCAAGAATGATGCATCGGTTGCAGCAGATCAACCAATATTTACTCGGTGACCGTTCGGTTACCGAAATGATCGGCGCCCCGAAGCCCCCCGCGTCCTCCACCGTCCGGTAGAAAGATTTATTTCAACGACTTCGGCGTTGTAGGTCTGCTTCTCTTCGGAATCGTAAACCGTCACGAGAGCACCCTCGGCGGCACTCGCAACAGCAATCCCCGTTGACTCTTCATAGGTAAGTGAGTCAGCGTCGATCTCGAGCCCCGCGCGAGTCAGAACCACCCCTCCCTCAGCCACAATCGTCTCAAGCACAGGCGGTTCACTCTCACCCAATGGCGTCGCTGGATCAGAAGGCCTTGTGAATGTCGCCGTGAGCGCGTCGCTCGCCAAACGAGAAAGCGCCCGCTTGCCGTCACGATCGGGCGGGGCCAGATGGCGGACCGAGACCGCCTCGTTCATGGTCGCAGTTCCGGCGAGACGATCGATCTGCATTGACCCTTGCCAAGTAAACGCAGAAGTCCCTTGCGTGGTTGGATCTCCCTCAGAAACCGGCTCATCCAAAGCACGTTGATCAGAGATCAACAGCAGCCCAGGTGTAGGAACATCGAGTGTCTGATCTTCTGCATTCGAAAGCAGCTCCGCGGCATGCAGAGCCACCATCGACGGGCCGGACTCGGATGAGTACGCATCAGCAAGGAAACGAGACTCGACACGCGCCGAACGAGCGGCATTGTCCGCATCGTATTGGTTGCCCTCGACCGCGAAGGAGACCATCTCACGGGGCTGATCCGGGTTGTCTTCTGAATAAGGCGTATAGCGGAGAACCAAACGCTCACCTTTGGCCTCGTGACGCTCTTGTTTGTGGGCAAACGTACCTATTGCTGTTGCATTCCCTGATGCTTCCGCCTGCCCCGTGGAATCGTTCACAAAGAGATTGCGGGTCCATGTCAGAGAAACCGTGTCGTAAATCTCGGCTTCAGGATCCGCAGCAGTGGAAGGCTGAGTGAGATCGGCGGTGCCGGGACCATAAACAATGAATTCGCGCGACTTGCGCGTGAGGATTATGTTCTCGCCTGTGACAAAGCGTTTGGCCTCACCATCAGGCGTTGTGAGTTTGGCCGGAGATCCGGTGAGTTGAAGGGTCTCGCGGTTGATCTCGCCGCGGATGGTGTCGCCCTCAAGGATGACTCCCTCGGCCGTCGTAGCGTACGCGCTGCCCGAGGCCTCAACGCGTCGCGGCTGCGTCTCCCCCTCGCTGTCGGTCCGGAACATCACGTTGACCTGATCAGCGCGCAGGTCTCCCTCGGCAGCGGAGGCGAACACAGAACCAATCGCGGTTGCTGCGGTCGGGATAGGCTCGGCAGCCGAAGTGTCAAAGACCACGACGACTTCGTCAGACTTGATATCCGGCATCACTCCCGATTCGTCCGCCTCGCCTCTCAGCGCAACCTGACCCTGCAGAGTCAGCTTCTCGGGCCTAGTCGTCTCGTCCGCTGCCGTTATGAAATCGAGAGCGAGGTACTCAGCAGCCGCAGATTGCCCTTCATCAACCAAGCGAACGGTTTCTTCAGCAGCAAAGCGTTTGATCCGGATCGGTTGATCAGGCTCGGCAGAAAGAAGTGCATCAGCGTTGCCTTGCCAGGTCAATCGCGGGCGCTCATTCGTATCCGGATCAACAGCGCCGAGCAACTGCCCCGGGCCCGTGGCTCTGGCGACTCCAGCGGTGAGATCGGCAGAGATACTCCCCTCGAATGTCGCATCGAGCTCGCCAGGAAATGCCGCAAGAACGCCTTCGAGCGGCATCGGCTCGAGCTCAAGAACCGCGCGAGTCATCGCGTAAAACGCAGACGACGACGACACCGAGGCACCGGTTGCTTCATCGATGAGGCGAACGGGTCGTGTCTTGGTAGGCGAGCGAAACACAACAGAGAGATCGTTCTCAGCAAGCTCCGCAGGCGACTCACGAAGAGGCGAAATCTCGAGCTGACCGTCCCAGACCAAACGGATCGTGTCGTCCGCCGACTCAGAGTCACTCGATGTCTTGCTCGAATCACCCGAAGCACTCTCGGGTGAAGAGGCTGCAGTAATCTGCTTGACCGCATCAGACGCAAGGCGTCCATCCCGAAGACGAGCCCAAGCAACAACCTCATCGGCCGTGATCGAACGCTGCCCTTGAGAAAGACG
>JBCDAP010000285.1:0-3737 GCA_039185335.1 Planctomycetota bacterium
CATGACAATCAAGGCATGTATTATTTATGGGCTTTGTCTGATATGGAAGAAACCGGCATCCATCGCGGCGGAGGCGGCGCTGACGTTGGTAAGAGGATAGCCCAACCCGTTGATGCCTCGCTGCGCCACGTCGCTATCATTGATCGATGACGACACTCGCGAGCGATGTTTCTGTGCAGGTTCGGCGTTTCGAGGTTCGCCCGAGCGAATTGGCAGGCGATCCAGTGGCGGCTCGTGTTGTCCGTGAGGCGAAGTCTGCGCTTGGGGTCGAGATTGACTCGGCTCGAACCGCCAAGTGCTACATCGTCGAGGCCGCGTTGACTCAGGAGCAGGCCGACCGGGTGCTTCAGGATCTGCTGGTGGATCCGGTGCTAGAGGTGGGGGTCGAGGGCGGGGCTGCCTCAGCCGAGGCGACGGTCGAGGTGTGGCCTCTGCCGGGCGTGATGGACCCCGCGGCCCAGACGGTCCGCACGGCGATCGCGGAACTCCTCGGCGTCGAGCCTGGCTCTATAGAGGTCACCACCGGCATCCGCTACGACTTTATTGGTGTGTCAACAGATGATCTTCGGAGTGTTGCGACCCAGCTGCTCTCGAATCCGGTCATCGAGCATGTCGAGTACAGCGTGTGGACGCCGACTGAGCTCGCTCATCCCGCGCCCGTTGACCAAAGTGTTCGCACGGTGGATTTCGCGGGCATGAATGACGAAAGGCTCATGCAGCTCTCCAAGGATGGCCACCTCTTCCTCAACCTGGAAGAGATGCGGGCGATCCGTGATCACTTCGCCAAGCTCGGCCGGGCGGCGACTGATATCGAGCTCGAGACCATCGCTCAAACCTGGTCCGAGCACTGTGTCCACAAGACCCTCAAGGCTCAGGTTCGATACACCGAGGCGAAATCAGCGACACCGGTGATCGATTTCGCCAAGATCCCGGGCTGCACAGTGCACAGCGATGGCTCGGTCCGCATCGATAATCTCCTCAAACGGACGGTAGCCGCGGCAACCTTCGAGCTCATCGAGGACGGGCTTGACTGGACGCTGTCCATCTTCGTCGACAACTCGGGTGTCATCCGCTTTGACGACGAGACTGCGGTCTGCATGAAGGTGGAGACGCACAACCGACCGTCGGCAATCGAGCCCTACGGCGGCGCGGCGACCGGCATCGGCGGGTGCATCCGCGACATCATCGGCACAGGGCTCGCCGCCAAGCCCATCGCCAATACCGATGTCTTCTGCGTGGCGAATCCCGAGCAAGAATCTCTGCCGCCTGGCGTGCTTCACCCGCGGCGCATCCTGACACGCGTGGTCGACGGAGTGCGCGATTACGGCAACCGCATGGGCATCCCCACGGTCAACGGCGCGGTTCACTTCGACGATCGCTACATCGGCAACCCGCTCGTGTTCGCGGGGTGCATCGGCATCCTCCCGATCGGACTTGAGAAGGGTGATCCGCAGCTGGGCGATCTGATCGTGGCGCTGGGTGGACGGACGGGCAAGGACGGTATCCACGGTGCAACGTTCTCATCCGGCGAGCTTACGGACACGCATGCGGACGAGTTTTCGCACGCGGTGCAGATCGGAAACGCGATCGAAGAGAAGCGCGTGCTGGATGCGATTCTTCGGGCGCGTGATGCTGAAGAGCGTCCCCTGTACAGCGCTATCACCGATTGTGGCGCGGGCGGTTTCTCTTCGGCCGTCGGTGAGATGGGTGAGAAAATCGGCGCAAGTGTTGACCTGGAACAGGCACCCCTCAAATACACGGGTCTTCGTTATGACGAGGTGTGGATCTCAGAAAGCCAGGAACGAATGGTCCTCGCTGTGCCGCAAGCCAACCTGTCTGCTCTTCAAACGATCTGCGACGAGGAGCATGTCGAGTTCGCTGTGTTGGGTACCTTTGGTCATGCCGATACCGACGGCAATCCGGAACTGATTCTGCGGTGGGAAGGCAGTGAGGTCGGTCGTCTGTCGATGCCGTTTTTGCATGATGGTGTTCCGATGCCGACGCGTGAGGCGGTTTGGGGAGAGCCGCAGAGCAGCAAGGCCGCAGAGCAGCAAAGCGGCCAATCTAGTTCGGTTGAGGAGCGCCTGCTGGCTCGGCTCGCGGATCCGAACACCGCGAGCAAGCGGTGGATCGTGCAGCAGTATGACCACGAAGTGCAAGGCGGCACGGTGGCGAAGCCGCTTGTTGGTATACATGCCGATGGACCTGGCGATGGTGCGGTCATCCAGCCGGCGCGTTCGTCGAGACAAGGGCTCGCAATTGCGAACGGCTTGTCACTCAGCGCTGGAAACGACGCTCCAGACTCCGACCCGTACCGCATGGCGATCGAAGGCATCGATGAGTGTGTGCGCAACCTCGTCTGCGTTGGTGCGGATCCTTCGCGTATTGCAATCCTGGACAATTTCTGTTGGCCGAGCTGCGACGATGCCCGCAATATGGCGGCGCTCGTCCGTGCCTGCGTCGGTTGCTACAACGGAGCGAAGGCCTATCGCACTCCATTCGTCTCCGGTAAAGACTCGCTCAATAACCAGTTCCGTTACACCGACCAACAGGGCAACGAGCATCTCATCGAGATTCCTTACACCCTCCTCATCTCCGGCATGGGTATCGTGCCCGACATCGCTAAAGCGATGACCTCTGATGCCAAGCCCGTTGCTGGTTCGAAGCTTCTAATCGTTCGTGGTGAAGGCGATCTTCTTGAGGCCGGCCCGCGGACCGCTCACCTTGTGGCGGAGTTCATCGCGAATCACCCGGTCCTCGCGGCGCATGATGCTTCAGAGGGCGGCGTTCTCACAGCAGCTGCTGAAATGCTCATCGGTGGGCACGATGTCGCACTCACTTGGGAAACACATCTCGAAGCGTTCGCAGAACACCCCACGACGTACCTTCTCCAGATCCCGGCAGATCTCGAATCGGTGGCATTGGCACACTTCAAGGGGATTGCGCACAGTGCTGGTACTTTCAAGGTAGGAGAGACTGGTTTGGACGCCGAACGCTTCTCTGTTTCCGATGACGATCTCCGCCGGGCCTTTTTTGGCACTCTCGACTGGTAATACCAACCAAAGGAATGAACGAATGGGCGACCGCCCTCAGGCACTTGTTCTTCGAACCGCTGGGACCAACTGCGATGCCGAACTCTGCGCGGCTTTCGAACTGGCTGGGGCAGATGTGAAGATGGTCCACGTGGACCGGCTCGCGGAAGATCCAACACCGATCGAACGTGCGGCGATCATCGGGCTGCCCGGCGGATTTTCTCACGGGGATGACATCGCTGCGGGGCGGGTGTTTGCGGTGAAACTCCGCGAACATCTTGGAAACGCGCTCCGTGCGGCTGCTGAGCGAGGTGCGTTGATGATCGGTCCTTGCAATGGATTTCAGGTCATGGTGCAGGCAGGTCTCCTGCCGAGTGTCGGGGGGGAGCAGGAGCTCGCTCTTGCTGAGAATGCTGGGGGGCGTTTCATCGATCGATGGTCACGAGTGGAAGCCGATGCCGATTCGGTTTGTCTCTGGACCAAGCCCTTTGTTGAGGGAGAGTATTCGCAGGAAGCCCTTGTTCTTCCGGTTGCTCATGGCGAAGGTCGTGTTGTTCCTCGCAACGGCCAAGTTATCGAGCGTCTTGCTTCCAATGGGCAGATCGCGTTCCGCTACGCGGAAGAGGTCAATGGTTCGGTCGACCATATCGCTGGCATCTGTGATCCAACCGGTCGCATCTTCGGGTTGATGCCGCATCCCGAACG
>JBCDAP010000286.1:0-3730 GCA_039185335.1 Planctomycetota bacterium
CCGCTCGCCGTGCCAGGACTTGTCATGGCGTTCGGCTTCGTGGCGATGTCCGTTCAGCTCTCGTCCGCTTTTCCCCAGATCTTTGGACGCGACGGATTGCTGAATATCACGATCGTTGGCGCCGCGGCCAACCCGGTCCCTTTCCTGATCATCGCTTACGCCATCCGCCGCTTGCCCTACGTCGTCCGTGCGACTGTCGCGGGGCTCGAACAAACCTCAGGTGAACTGGAAGAAGCGGCGGTCAACCTCGGGGCCTCAACTTTCACAGCACTGCGCCGTGTGATCCTGCCGTTGATCGCCGCCAACCTTATCGCAGGCGGCTTGCTGGCCTTTTCCTTCGCGATGCTCGAAGTATCCGATTCATTGATCCTCGCTCAACAGGCCAAGCACTACCCCATTACCAAAGCCATCTATACCTTTGCGGATCGTCTCGGTGATGGTGCGGGCATTGCATCGGCGATGGGAGTCTGGGGCATGGCCCTTCTCACCGTTACGCTCGTCGGCGCGAGCGTCATGATCGGGAAGAAGCTCGGCGCCATCTTCCGGGTCTGAAGCCAAAAACACTTCTAACTATCAGAATCGAATCCGAGGGCCATTCAGCATCGAACAATCGATCATTGCTTCGGTATCGCGATGACGCGGTTCCTGCCAAACAGATGCAGTGCTTCCGTTGTGATCGTTGCCCCGGGCGAGATCGTGTTTCTCGCAAGCCCAATCTCGATGCTCTGCACCAGTTTTCCTGTCGATCGTTCGACCAATTCGATCTGCACGACGGGATTCTCAACAAATTCGAGGGCCGGCGACTTGATGAAGTAGTAGTGCGAATCCGAAACCGGCGGCGGAAAAACCGGACGTCGGCTGTTTTCGATGTACGAATAAACCATCTCAAACTCGCCTTCATCATTGATAGCGATGATGGATGCCCCAGTGTCCAGGAGTGTCACATCTTCCAATCGAACTGAATCGCGAATATTGATTCGATCGCTCGAAACACCCTGCACATTTGCCTGCGCGATGCTTGCTTTGATCGGATCTTCGAGCAGCTCGCCCGTGATCGTGTCATGAATCGAAACCATCGATCTTTGATGCTGGGTCACTACCTTTCCGGCCAACATGTGGTGCGACCTCGCCAACTGATCGAGTTTCACTCGGGAAACGATCGCGTTCGAGAACGGATCCAGAATCGTGTACCCGCCAGGAACGCCCACAAGCAAAAAACCTTCCGGAGTCGGGACGAAGCTCAGAATCGCTTCGCCGTCCTCTGCGTCATAGCGAAGCAAAGGCTCCTGATCGCTCGGCAGCACCGAGAGCAGTCGCATCCCAACAACTCCATCCCTCGAGGCAAGGCCGAGCAGCGAAACGACGCCTCGATATTGGATTGCTTGAAGAACGACCGCGATATCCTGCTTGCGTTTCCATGCCACCATCCCGGTTGCGATATCGATCGACAGCACGTAACCATCTTGGCGAACCGCGATGACATGGTTATCAACAACAAACGCTCTGACGGGTTGCTGGATCGCCGATCTTCTCCAAGTACGATGCTGGGCATCGAGTCCGATCCGATCTTCGCGAGAAACATCGGGCCAGAGATCAGCGTTGGTCGACCAATAGGCGACCCCGCTCTCCTGATCACGGACGACGAGCGAAGGACGCCACGGATCACCAGAAGCCAGCAGCAAGCCGTTCACTCCGTGCTCCAGCAAACGTTCGCCCTCGGGTGCTGCCCAACGCGCCACCAACTGCCCACCTTCTATGCCGAAGAGAGCAAGACGCGATCCCGCATCCGCCAACGCTAGAGCCGATGCGGTAGATGGTGTAGGCGACCGCGTGGCCGACCAACCCTCCACACCCGATGCATCAAGCGAAAGGAGACCCAGCGAACCAGATCCTGTCACCGTCGGTCGTTGCAACACAGGCTGGGTCACCCCGAGCGCCATCTGGAGGTTCGCCATGCGAGCAATCGCGATCGCTGAGGCATAGTCGTCTTCTCTTGCTAATAGATCGACCAGCTCTTGCGCCACGGTTCTCGCCCTGCCAAGATCACGCTGAGCAACCGACTTCGAAATGCAGGTCATTAAAGCACGACGCGCGGACGCCAGACGCCCCGCCTTGGCCTCGGCTCGTCCCGCACCAAGCCATGCCCGAGGAACCGCGAGAGACGCAGGATATGACCGTGCGATCCTGATGTACTCGATCGCGGGCGTGCTTGTGTCGCCCTCAAGCTCGAGAAGCAACGCCTCCGCCTCGCTCTCCCAACGTGCGTACAAGTCCCTCCCTCCGTCCCGAACAATCCGGTTCAAACGCTCGTTTACCGGCTCTACAGTCGTCCCAGTCGAACGGTCATGGGCGATCAGGACAGCCCCTCCGATCGCCTCGTCAAGCAACGCTGATTGGTATCGATCGACCGCGCCCTCCAGATCGCCACGGTCTTCGGCAACACGACCCTCTGCCAGAATCCTCGCAAGACGCTCATCGACCGAAGATTCCAAACGCACAAGCAGGGCCAGCAACCGCTCACGCAAAGCGACTTTGTGTGCCGGGAGCGTCTCTCGGATGGGCGGATCAACAACATCGAGCAAGAGCGAGAACAACCGTTTTCGCGGCTCTTCAAAGGATTCATTGAACGGATCACGCTCGATCGCACGGACACTCGCCTCCGCTGCCCACTCGAGCGTCTCTCCTCTTCCTGCACGCGCGGCGATCTCAGCGAGCGTCAACCCCGGGCGAGGATCGTCAGGCAAAGCGTCAACATCCTCGCTCAGCACACGATCCGCCATGTCCCAATCGAGATAGAGATGCAAGCTCTTCCCAGTATTCACATAGAGTTCCGAACCCAATGCGAGCACCGCGCCCGGATGATCGACCGGAATCTTCCGCGACTTGCCGGTGTTCTTATCGATGACGACCATGCCACGAGCAAAAGGAAAAATGAGCTCTTCCGCTCCGATCGCGGGCGGAGTCGGAAGCACTTCTGTCGCAGCCGAACCCCGAAGCAGCCCGGGCATCATCTCAACAGCGAAATAGGACTCGGGCGACTCGATGCTCAACCCGTTCCGCGAGACCAGCGCCAGCTTGTCTCCCACCATGAAAACCATTGTCGCTTTCACGATCAGTTTCCCGTCAACCCATGGGATCGCATATCTCTCGGGATCGCCGCCGGTGTCAAGATCGATCGCGACCAGCGATCTGGACATAGGTGTGATGGCCACCAACGCGGTCTCTGCGAGCGTGCTGGCAAACACCGGTGCAAATGGCTCGGAGAATGTGCGCACCGCCTCCACATCGAGCGGGCGTGTCCAGATGGTCAGCCCAGTCGTGGCTTCGATCGCGGCCGCACTCCCCAAAGCGTCCGTCGCGTAGATCACGCCTTCACGCTGATGTATCGAACCCTGCGGCGTTACGTGATGGCGCCGGCTCGCCGGAGCGCTCGTGATCAGCGTGGTCCAGCGCGCTTCGCCCGTCGAGAGATCCAAACCCGCCATGATGGTTGAATACGACTGAGCCCCGATGAAGCCGTTCAGAGCAAGCACGATCACCAGATCACCCATGATGATCGGTTCGCAAGACAACGTTGGGTGCAGATCGCCGAAGACATCACTCAGCGGCTTCGACCACACGACCGATCCATTCCGCGCGTCGATCAGATGCAAGCGATCCGACTCAGCGGAATCGAATGAGTCCGAACCCACAGCGAGGAAAGGCCATCTTGCTCCGATCCGATCGTTCG
>JBCDAP010000287.1:0-3720 GCA_039185335.1 Planctomycetota bacterium
CCCGCACCATCACGACCTCATCCGCGGGGGTCATCGCGATGATGTGCACGAAGTGACGGTCGAGCACACGGTAGTAGTCGTACGACCTCGGAATTCCTTCCCGCCGACGCTCGCTCCGCTCCACATCCCACAGCGGCGTGCGAAGCACGATCTGCCGATCCGAAATCACCCAGCCTTCAACACGCTCTTCGCTCGTATCCATGAACGCAACATAACTGCTCGCTCCAAAACGAAACAGACCCATCAACGATCGTCGAGGGGTCTGCAGGAGAAAGATCTGTTTGTGCGTCGCTCAGACGGCGAAGGATGAGCCACAACCGCAGGACGTGTTCGCGTTTGGGTTATTGAACACAAACCCACGCCCCATGATCTCGTCCTTGAAGTCGACGGTGGTGCCGTTGAGGTAGAGCAGCGACTTGGGATCGCAAACAACCTTGACGCCGTGTTGCTCGAACTCCTCGTCGGTGTCCTTGACCGACTCGGTCAGGTCAAGCACATACGAGAAGCCGGAACAACCGCCGCCTTTGACACCCACACGAAGGCGGATGCTCTCGCGATCGAGCTCCTGCTGATCGATAATGGTGTTGATCTCGCGGGCAGCCGACTCCGTCAAGATGAGCGGAGAATCGGTGGCCTGGCCAGTGTCAGCAGCGTTGGTGATGGTTGCCATGGTTGTACCTTCGTCTATCGGGGGCTTCGGTCTTCGACAGCTCAAGTATAGCTCGGGTAATCCCGAAGGTCGCTTCAGTGCGAGTGGGCTTCCTCGGCCACTTCAATGCCGTTTTTTTCCTGATAATCCTGGATCGCGCTCCGGATCGCGTCCTCAGCCAAGACCGAGCAGTGGATCTTCACGGGCGGGAGGCTCAGTTCCTCGACAATATCGGTGTTCTTGATCTCGAGACCCTCTTCGACTGTCTTCCCCTTGAGCCACTCGGTCGCGAGCGAAGAAGAGGCGATCGCCGAGCCGCACCCGAAGGTCTTGAACTTGGCGGACTCGATCTTGCCGTCATCACCGACCTTGATCTGGAGTTGCATCACATCCCCGCACTCGGGGGCACCGACGATGCCGACACCAACATCCTTGCGGTCTTTGACCTCCTTGGAGGTGCCGTAGGTGCCGACGTTGCGGGGGTTCTCGTAATGGTCGATGACTTTTTCGGAGTAGGCCATGGTTTATCCTTACGTGCCTGTGTGTTTCGGTATGTCGTGCGTTCAGTGGTTCTGCCATTCGATCTGCGAGATGTCGATGCCCTCGAGGTGCATGTCGTACAACGGCGAAAGATTCCGCAGGTGCTTGACGGCCCAGGTGATCTTCTCGATCGCGAAGTCGACCTCTTCCTCGGTCGTGTGCCGGCCCATCGACAAGCGAAGCGACGAGTGCGCCAGCTCGTCCCCGACTCCAAGGCTCTTCAGCACATAACTCGGCTCGAGCGATGCGCTCGTGCAAGCCGAGCCCGATGAACAAGCAATGTCCTTGATCGCCATCATCAACCCCTCGCCCTCAACAAAGCCGAACGAGATGTTGGTGAGGTGCGCCAGACGCTTCTCGGCGTGACCGTTCACGACAACCTCGTCCATTGCCGCCGTCAATTCGGTCTCAAGCTTCGTGCGAAGCTTGAACAGACGCTCACGGTCAGTATCCATTTCTTGGGCGCAAAGCTCGCAAGCCTTGCCGAACCCGACGATGCCGGTCACGTTGAGCGTTCCCGAGCGGAAGCCACGCTCCTGCCCGCCGCCTTCGATCTGAGCCGTCACACGCACGCGCGGCTTGCGACGACGAACATACAGACCACCTACACCCTTGGGACCATAAATCTTGTGCCCAGACCAGGTCAGCAGATCAATATTGTCCGCCTCGACATCGGTCGGCATCTTGCCAACCCACTGCGTCGCGTCGGTGTGGAAGATGATCCCCTTCTCGTGGCAAAGCTTGCCGATTGCAGGCACTTCGTTAATCGTCCCGATCTCGTTGTTCGCCCACATGACCGTCACAAGGATGGTGTCTTCGCGGATCGCGCCTTCCACCATCTCTTTCGTGATCAAACCATCCTCGCGTGGCGCAAGGTAAGTCACATCGAACCCCTCCTTCTCGAGCCGCTTGCACGGATCGAGCGTCGCCTTGTGCTCGTGCTGAGCGGTGATGATGTGACCCCTTCCGCTCTCCCCAGCGGGCTTCTTCGCGTACATCGTCGCGGCACCCTTGATCGCCAGGTTGTTCCCTTCGGTTGAACCCGAAGTGAAGATAACCTCCTTGGGCGAAGCACCGATGAGATCAGCCGCCTGCTTCCGAGCAGTATCGACCGCCTCCTCAGAGTCCCAACCGAACTGGTGATTACGCGAGCCAGGGTTCCCGAACTTCTCTGTGAAGTAGGGAAGCATCGCCTCCACGACGCGCGGGTCGCAGGGCGTGGTCGCGGCATGGTCGAAGTACACCGGGAGTTTCAGAGCCATCGATCAACCTCAATCTCGGCCCAGTTCATAAGGCGGGCCTGAATGCAATCCAAGGGCTATTGAGAATCATTCTCAATATCATGTTAGAACCATTCCAGTCTAGGCATTATTCGGCCTCCATTCAGCTCCATGAAGGGCGATACAGGTCGATTTCATCCAACTTCTTTCGAATACCCTATTTAAGGGTTCGTAATCACCCGAACCTGTGCCTGATCAATTGGGGATTCCAACCCATGCAGAGTGCGGGATGACCAATCGACCTGCATGAACCGCTCGTACCCCGAAGTCGCTTTGGGACCGCCCGAGCTCGCTCGTGTCGGGTGCCACAGATGAAACGCCATGACCGAGTTCACAGCGATGCCGACCTCAACCCTGGGCCGCAACGCGTGCACACGGCGCGATAGATCGTCATCGTCATACCCGTAGCCCTGGTACGCCTCGTCATACCCGTTCACCGCTTTCAGCACCGACCAGCGCACCGCATGATGACCGCCCAGCACCTTCGGCTTGTGCGCCTTCACCAACACCCCACCAACCAAAGGCCAAAGCTTCATCGCGAGTTCCCGCTCATACCTGCGTTGGCGTTCTGCCAACCGCTTCCGATCCGTATCTCCAATTTCGAAGACTTCAGACCCGTCGATGATCCCGGCAGCCGCAACACCTTTCGATCGCTGCTCGCTCACGTCGATGCGGAACGGAATCACCATCCCGAAGCGTGCGGCAAGATCCGCGTGCTGCCCGATCGCTTCGACATCCAACACGACGTCTCCATCCATCACTACAACCTGATCGTGATCTCCCACCCCAACATCGCTCTGCAATGCCCGTAGCCCGTTGTTGCGCACCTGGTTGAGTCTCGCCACGCCCGCGTGCTCACGCTGCACAAGACGTATTTCCATGTCGTAGTCGCGTGCGCACCGAGCCACGACTCCCCGAATCCCCTCATCTTCATTGTCGCAGGAAACAATTACGCTCGTCGCGCGCACCCGCTGCTGAGCAAGACCAGCCAAACACTCCGCAAGCCAACGAGTCGTGTGCGTGCAGACAACAACATGGACAGCCCGAGGGTTCATGCGATCACCATACCGACTGCAAATCGCTGTTCACCTCACCGACTCACCTCGACCCCAACATCCGCTGATCGCTTCGTCAGCATCGGCATCAGGTCGCGGACCTCTTGCGCCATCCTCGTGTTCGGGTCGAGGTGAGTCGGTGAGGTGAACAGCGATTTGCAGTCGGTATGGTGATCGCATGAACCCTCGGGCTGTC
>JBCDAP010000288.1:0-3717 GCA_039185335.1 Planctomycetota bacterium
AGCGCGAATGTGTTCACACCGACCGACATCGCGTGCTGTGCTGCTCTGATTGCTGAAGCGATGCTGTGGCAGAGGACACCCGGCATCGATGCGATCACCTCATCCTCGAGTCCCTCGTGCACAAAAACCGGCAACACCAGCTGATTCGGGTGCACGCGGGTCTCTCGCACCAGACCGCGAATAGCCTCGCTCCGTCGCAATCGCCTTGGACGCCTTGGTAGGTTCATGGCAAGGCCTCAGGCTTCTGTACGAACAAGCCGAGCAACTCTTCGATCATGCCGGCGTCAGTGTGGGAGCTTGCCACAGCGGAAACTGTCAGCCCAAGCTCCTCGGCAGCCCGGGCGGTCGTTGGACCGATCGCAATAAAGCAAGTGTGTTTGGGCAAAGAATGCTCGACCCAGCTCTTAGCGCCCGACGGACTTGCCAAAACGACCGCATCAATCGGCCTGCTGGGATTCTCAATTTCGGACCGCACACGATCGGTCGGACCGGTCAATACGGTTTCATAGACCAATACCTCGTCGAGCATCATGCCAGCATCTTCTAAACCAAAACGAAGCTCGTCTCGCGCGAGTGTCCCGGCCGCAAAGAGCACACGCATCTGATCTTTCGTAGCAGATGCCGTGATCTCCTGAATCAACCCCTCGGCACGATGAGCCTTAGGAACAAGATCGACCTCGACACCTCGGGCTCGGAACTCCGCAGCCGTAGTCGGGCCGACCGCCGCGATTCGCACCCCTCCCAAAGCACGGAGGTCGAGGCCTGCATGAGCAAGGTTGCAAAAAAGACCACGAACACCATGCCGCGATGTACAAACCAGCCAATCAGGTCGTCTTTTAATCGCTCGAACTAGCTCATCCGTTCGGGAATCGATTGTACGAACATCGATCATCGGGGCATCGATGACTTCAGCACCCAGCAATCTGAGACCGCCAATCAACTCGTAGGATGCGGTCCGAGGGCGTGTCACAACAACACGCTTCCCCATCATCGGTAGCCCTGAAGAACGAGGTCGAGCGACCTCTCCGACTGTTAGGACTGCCGGATTTTTGATTTGTTCCTCGTCGGCCTTGTCTGCAATCTCTGCCAGCGGCGCAAACACCACACGCTCGCCGGGCATGGTTGCTCGCTCAACAAGCACGGCGGGCGTGAGCGGGTCGCGGCCCGCCTCGATGAGTTGGGATGCTACAGATCTGAGCGCACCGCACCCCATCAGCACAGAAAGTGTGTCAGCACAAGCAGCCGCCTGCCAGTCTCGCTCGCTCAGAGGCGAACCCCTTCCAACTGCAGGCGTAATGATCGAGAAGGAACGCGCAACACCTCGCTCGGTCACCGGCACTCCCGCGGCGGCTGGCGCGGAAATCGCACTGGAGACGCCTGGAACAACCTCGCAGTGCACACCCGCTTGCAAGCAAGCTGCTCGTTCCTCTGAGCCTCGACCGTAGACATATGGATCGCCACCCTTCAAACGAACAACAATCCGGCCAGCCTTCGCGCGTTCGATCAACACCGCATTAATCTTGTCCTGTGCAAGCGTATGATGATCTGGGCTCTTTCCTGCAGGAATGATCTCCGCATCGCGACGCACAGACATCAACAGATCGTCAGAAAGTAAACGATCGTGAACAACAACTTCTGCCTTCTGAAGCAGTTCCATGCCACGAACCGTGATCAGCGATGGATCGCCAGGACCCGCGCCAACCAGATAAACAACCCCCGGCCTTGCGCTTGTCATGCGGCTACGTCCTCCTGCCGAACACCGGATCGGACCGGCGTGTCTCAACCATATTCGCAGACATGCTGTCCAGTCCGATGAGTGAGCCAATAATCGCATCTAAAGCAGGCAACTCGAGAATCGTTGGAAGAAACGCCAGACGCTTGCCAGCAAAGTCATGAAGAACACCAGGCGTTGGTTCTCTGAGATGAAAGGCCTGAGGCAGATCCTCAATCGCGTGCCCAGCTCCGCCCAGCAAAAAGGGAACAACCAACAGATTCGGGCGAGTCACCTCCGAAACCGCCTGTGGAAGTTCGGGATCAGCATCAACATAGCCCGTAGAAGTCAACGCATCGGGAACAGCGAGGGCAATCTCACGAGCAAGGTCTTCAGTGGTTTCGCTCGACTTTGAGTTACGGCGCGTGCCATGAGCGACGACGAGGATGTGCGTACTGCCAGGCAAAAAAGCATGCACAGACATTGCAGAGATCATCATATCCAGAATACTTGCTTGGAGATCTCTTTGAGTTCCGATGGGTTCGGTGATCGTGAGCCGATTTGGATGAGAAGCTGATTCACGGAGTTTGGCAGGCAACACCTCTTCGGTGAAGTATCCGGCAGCGAGCATAAGGGGAACAATAGTGACATTGTGCCCTGCGCACTCGTCCAGAACATTGGTCCAATTCGGCTCACCCAGATTGAAGGCAGGCAAAACGTTCTGATGAATCGATTCGGCAAGGCGATCAGCCGCAGCACGAACAAGAGCGTTGGCTGGCGAATCGTCTCCTCCACCATGAGCGGCGAGAACAACGGTATTCGTGATGGCAGTCATCCGGCACCTCCAACGAGGGGATAACGCGCAACTACACGCCGCTTGAAGGCGTCAAGCTCACGTTCGACAATATGCTCAGCGGCTGTGACCGCAGGATGCAAACCAATATCACCATTGTATGAAAGCGTATCGAGATCGATAACACCGGGAATGGAGGGATCGATGTTCGAGATCGCACTAACGTCCACAAGCACACGACCTGGAGCCATGCGCATAGCATGATCATGTGTCACAAGAATGCGAGAGGAACCAGTTGCAGTGATGACAGCGTCAGAACCGGTGATCGCCTCGGAAAGAGAATCGAGCGTAGCGAATCGAGTCGCTGTCGAAATAGTTCGCGCGAGAGATTCTGTTCGATCAGCATGCCGACCAACTATCGTCAACGAGGCATCGGGTGATATCTCGCGCGCGATGTCAGCAGAAAGAGAACCCGTACCAACGATGACAATATTGCTACAGCCCACAACCGACTTTGCAGCAAGCGCCGCATAAGAAGTTGCGATATCAGACAGGCCAGTGATAGTGCGAGCCTTACGACCTGCACGGAGAGCACGATCAACAAGAGTGCGTAAGTCAGAAGAAAGTAAGCGGAGAGTCTCGGCGAGCGAAGCTGCCCTCCGAACCTGACCAAGGACATGAGACTCGCCCGGCAAGCGAGAGTCGAGACCAGACGCAACACGAAAAAGATGGTGAGCAGTATCAAACGCGCAACGATCGCATCCTCGTTCTGCTGAAGGGAATAGTTCGCGCGCACTTAAGGATCCGGCGGTGTACACCTCGAATCTTTCGCATGTTGAAACAACAAGAACCGGTGAGCGAAGCAAAGATGCTCGCGCGAGCACGGTGTCAAGTGCCTCGCTGCCGGGCAGCCTGGTAGCGCTCTCTTTGCGCCTGATAGTGATGGCAGAGAGTCTATCAATCATGGGGAACAGAAAGCTGGACGAGTTCAGCGGTGGGCTCTTCTTTTCCAGTCACATAAGGGCGATAGTCTGCTTGACTTCGACCTCGGAGCCGTTGGTAGAAATCACCAACGCCCTCACCTTCGAAGCGTTCAGCCGCGAACTTGTCGAAGAGAGGCTCGAGCGACGGGATGAGTTCTTCAAAAACAACATCGGCAGCAAAGAGATCAGCGATACGGTTTGAGCGTAATCCACCTCCAACAAAGATGTGG
>JBCDAP010000289.1:0-3706 GCA_039185335.1 Planctomycetota bacterium
CATCGAAGCCACCAACCCCGTGGCCGCAACAACTGCCAAATTCCGAATCGTTGCATTGTTCATCGCTTGTTCCTTTCGTGGAGTTCTCTCTACCGGAAGGCCCCCGAGGCCACCGCTTGCTTACGCTGATTTCCCATCACTTCTGACAAGGCTTTCTCTTACTCATGAAGCACTGGAGACAGGCCCGCATGGGAAAAACTTACTCATGAAGGCATCAAAATCGAGTTGGTCTCGCACAGCATCGTCCTCGTACTCGGCGTTCGGATCGTCTGCCTCAAGATCATTGAGAAAAGCAAAGAAATCGAATGCATCCAGCTTGTTTGTAGGACTTGCGAACGCCGACTCACGAAGACCATCCACATTGCGGTATTCGTACGTCAGAGAAAGCGTTCCGGAAGTCATAAAGAAAGGCAGCACGAAGATCTGTGATCCAGCCGGCGAGCTGTCGAGGAGTTCGCTGAGCACAAAGAGTTTCCCGTCTAAGGTGTCCGGCCCAACAAAGAAATCCAGCTCATCGCAAGCCGCGGTATTGAAGACATCAACCTGGAAAGGCAGGTAAGGGATGAACGTCTGACTCGCCCCGCTGAACGGATCCGATGGATCAGTCGGAATGCCTCCCGCAGGGAGGTCTGCTCCTTCGATAGCCGTCCCCAGGATGTCCAGCGTAAATGCCGGAGATGAACCAAAGGGCGAATCACCCTCCGAACGGTAAAGCATGAACATACTGATCTCGAAGAACCATTCATCGAAGAAGAGCTCATTCCCGTAGTTCAGAGCCAAAAAATTCAACGACGCATCGTGAACCGCGTTGGCGGTCACGCCGGTGAGCTGGCGTATCCCGCCCATTGGATCGAACCGAGAGAACGAAATCTCAGGGAGCGTTGGCTCGACAAGCTGCGTCATATCGATCGTGAATTCGGCTGTTTGTGTTTCAGTCAGTTGTGCGTGCGAAGTAGCAGCAGCCGCCCCTGCAATTACTGCAACAACCACCGCACGAATCCCTGCATTGCTCACTGAAAGTTCCTTTCACGCGGCCTGAAACCGCTGCGTCGGTTTGGTTCCCCGAATCGGCAGGCCCATCGGCTTATCCCAGCTTCCCGGCTCCTGAACCAGGACAAGTATCAGAATACCCCAGATTAGAATATCCGCAAAGATTCTCTAGAGAATTTTCAGAGTTCTTGCGCTTCTCCCTTCCTAAAGCCAAAAATGACGATACATTTCCTCTGTGACACCTCCGTTTGCCATCACTGAAGCCCGCGTCGCCCCACAAAGGGATGAGGGTGACCAGATCTTCGAGCTAGAGGCGTCCAAATACCTTTCCAATGCGCAGCAGGCCATTTCTGGCCTCCTTGAAGGCGTCGGGCTTAGTCGGGCTCGTCCGTCCGATGTCGCCAAGGCCCTGGGTCTTGATAAGACGCTCGCTTGGAAAGTCTCTCGCTTCGTGGACGACACCGATCCTGTGTCGGCCGCCAAGCACATGCCGGGGTCGGGTGGCGTGGAGATCTTTCTCAAGGCGGCTGAGTCGCAGGGGACAAACGCGACTCACATCGACTTGGTCCGTCACGCTGACCGCCAGCTCCGAGATTTCATGCGCCAGCATGCGGGTGATCGTCGCTCATTCGAGGCGATGCTCGCAGCTGGCGGGCGTGACCCCAAGCTCGAATTCGAAGAAAGACGCGCGTTCTACAAAGCCGGCTCTGCGATCTGGGGTGTCCGAGCCGCCCTCCAATTCCAGATCCTCATCCTCCGCCCATCCGAGGTCGACGAAGGCATGCTGGATGTCGCGCAGATCGGTGGCTTCCTTGCTCTCGAACGCTTAAGGCCCGATGTGCCCTGGATCTTCCGTCGCCTCCGCGCGAATTCGGACTCGGGCAAAGAGAAGTACACCATCAAACGCGAGCCGCTCGATCCGAGCGGCGCCAACGATGCCGGCACAGCCCTTGTGCCCGAGTTCTGCTCTTCGCCACTCCCCGCGGTCCAGCAGTTCGAAGACGGAAAAGGACTTGTTTACGACCAGCTCGCTCCAGGCCCAGTCGGGCGCGAGGGTGCGGTCGACTGCATCACAGGTGAGATCTACCGATCAGCCATCCCTTCTCTCTGGGCTCCGGACAACGAAATCGCCCGATATCTCTTGTCTCTTCGCACGCCTGTCGAGAACGCTCGACAAGACATCCTTCTGCATAACTCCATCGCGCATTGGACCAATGCCCGCCACGGCATGCGGGGGCTTATCGAGGATCGCCCGTACACCACCAAGCATCCGGTCGCCTCCCCCGCCGACCTTCAGCCGGCCATCCAGCTCGGCTCTCCTCCACTCGGACGTGCGAACGCATTGCATGACCCTGCGCTCAAGCAGTACCGATCCATCGCTCAGGGCGCCATCGATCGCGCCGGGTGGGGATCGCTCGACGAGTACACCGGCCACCGTGCCGACCAGGAATTCCCCCCAGCACCGTCCGAGTTGGTGCTGCAGTTTGATATCCAACCACAGCGCGTAGACCAGGCGTCTGACGAGTCGTCTGCGTCTGCGCGTTTAACTGGTGAATAATCCGCGAACCCACTTAGTCGAAGGACGCACATAGGGACGGAAACGCTCTTGCGATCCGCTTTGCTCGTGATACAGCAGTGCCCGGTGCAGGCCGAGCCGAGATGCTGCTGGTGCATCCATCAGCGAGATCGAGTCGGATTGGCTCATCTGCATCAAGATGCGTGCCTCGAAGTGAGCCGCACCCGATCGCCCGAGCATGCGTTCGAGCGAACTCGCAGAGTCGCACCAGGTCAGCACGTGCATACCCATCTCGGAACCCTCGGCCAGCAGGTCCGCAAATCGCTTCGAAGCTTGCCCTCTCGAGTGTCCTTGTTCGCTTTCCGAGCCACCGAATGAGAATCCACCGAAGCCGTCATCCGCAGCTTTAAGGGCCGTGCATCGGTGCAAGCCATAAACAACCACGAACACAGGTTCACCCACCTCCCCTTGCTTGCGCCGATCGAGTTCGGAACCAAGTTGTTCGAACACGCCTTCGATCTCATCCGGCAAAGCATGCTGGATGCTCGCACCGCCCGCCCCAGCAGAGGCGAGGAGCCTGGGCCAGACTCCATACTCGGCTTCGTCCTTCCTTGCACTATCGATAATGACAAGGCGAGATCCAGAGCCTCCAGAAATGACAGATGAAACTGCCGCGAGACTCAGCATCGCCATCGCTGACTCTGCCTGCGGGGTTACCGCCAGCACGTTCATGCCCGTCTCACGGCGCAGTTCGATCGATGTTGGACCCTTGATCGCCAGCGGCTCACCGATCAGAGCGACCGGTGAGAGGCCCTCGCTCGGGCGAGCAGCGAGTGTCGCTAGCTCACGCTCGAGCAACTCGTTGCCGTCTGCCGGCGCAGGCGACTGGCCTTCGAACACAATGGGCGAAAGCACTTCTTCACCCAAAGCACGCACACCCTTTTCTCGGATGCGTTCGAGTGTTCGATCACGAACCGCATCGCCGAGCCAGACAACTTGGAACGTAGAGTTGTTTTCTACCAATCCGCCCGCGTCGTTGTAGATCGCTTCGCCGGGTCTGGTGAGCAGGCGAGCCGCCGGGTTGTCTTCGCCGAGGATGAGCAAGGAATCTTGCTCGTTGCACTGCAGCGCGATGCGAACAGCCATCTGTCCGAGCGTAGTGCGCGCGAGCGAATAGGCCCCGCCGAGTGTCTGCGAACC
>JBCDAP010000290.1:0-3694 GCA_039185335.1 Planctomycetota bacterium
CGGATCCTTTGCCGCCGGCTTTGATCTTGACCGCCATTGTGATTTCCTTCGCGATCGTTTCGTTCGCGGCGGTGCTTGTAAAGCGTGCTTATCAAGAGGTAGGCACGGACGACCTTGACCAAATGATTGCCACGGACCGACCAGAATGACACTTGTGCTCCCCCTGATGCCGGTGCTTGTTCCGCTGACGACGGCGATTGCGCTGTTCTTTGTCCGCAAATCGATCCCCGCGCAGCGAGCCATCGCGCTGATTGGTACCGTGACACTGGGCTTTGTGGCGGCGATACTCGCGATCGCGGTGCATCGAGAAGGAGCACCGCTTGCTGTGCAGGCGGGTGGATGGGCCGCTCCGTTTGGGATCACGATGGTTGCCGACCAGCTTGCTGTGATTCTGGTCGTGCTGACCGCGGTGGTTGCACTCGGCGTGCTGATCTACGCGATGGGATCCCTTGACGAACGCAGAGAGAGCATGGGGTTTCACCCGCTCTACCAAACCTTGATTACAGCGGTTTGCGGCGCGTTCCTGACCGGTGATATCTTTAACATGTACGTCTGGTTCGAGGTGATGCTGCTCTCAAGCTTCGTGCTGATCACGCTCGGTGGCGAACGTGCCCAGCTCGATGGGGCCATCAAGTACGTCACACTCAACCTGCTCAGTTCGAGCTTCTTCTTGACGGCAATCGGGCTTCTTTATGGCACCGCTGGCACACTGAACTTCGCGGATTTACATCTCCGTCTTTCGGAAATCGCTGGTTCGCCTGAGCAAAGAGAACAATCCGAGCATTTTCTGAGCACGCTCTCGATGCTGTTCTTAGCCGGGTTTGGGATTAAGGCAGCGCTGTGGCCGTTCTTCTTCTGGCTTCCCGCAAGCTACCACACACCTCCGCCAGTCATCGCGGCGGTCTTTGCGGGCTTGCTCACGAAGGTCGGTGTGTATTCCATCATCCGAACCTTCACGATGGTCTTTGATCAGGAGCCGATGTTCGTCGGTGGTGTGATTTTAGCGTTGGCAACGATCAGTATGCTCTCCGGCGTGCTCGGTGCGGCAAGCCAATACGATTTCAGGCGCATTCTAGCATTTCATTCGGTCAGTCAGGTCGGCTACATGCTGATGGGCTTCGCGATCGGGTGGATGGCGTGGGACAACGGCCAGAAAGAGATCGGAACGCTTGCACTCGCAGGAACGATCTACTTCATCTTCCATCACGGTATCGTGAAGATGAACTTGTTCCTTGTCTCGGGACTTGTATTGAAGCTGAAAGGCACCACGAATCTCAAGAAACTCGGAGGCCTATTCGAAGAGGACGCTCCGTTGGCGACGGTATTCTTTGTGACCGCGATGGCCCTCGCAGGGATCCCCATCCTGTCAGGATTCTGGGCGAAGCTCGCCCTGGTTAGAGCGGGTTTAGAAACGGGTCATTATCTCGTGATCGGTGTATCGCTCTTTGTGAGTGTGTTGACGCTATTCTCGATGACGAAGATCTGGGCGGAGGCATTTTGGAAAGAACTGCCCGAGGATGTAGAACGTCCCGAGCCTGCTACAAAGGCAACTCCCGGCCAGCTCGGGTTGATGTTTGCGCCAGTCGCGAGCTACGCGTTGCTCGCGGTTCTCCTGGGTGTATGTGTCGGGCCGCTGTTTGATCTTTGCATGCAGGCCGCAGAGGGAGTCTTTGAGAACACGGCGTACATCGAGGCGGTCAACCCAGCGATCGAAGGTTATGACCCCGAGGAGCTTTTGCCATGATGACGCTCTTCTTGAACCTGCTGCTTGCTCTGCTGTGGGCGAGCATGATCGGTGAGTTTACGCCCTTCAATATTCTGTTCGGCTTTGCTCTGGGGTATTTCTTTCTCCGGATTGCCTGGAATCGTGGATCGCGCACGAACGGGTACTTCAGCAAGTTCGTGCAGATCATCTCTTTCGTTCTTTATTTTCTTTGGGAATTGGTTGTGGCCAACCTCAGAGTGGCGAAGCAAACACTGAGTCCCTTGCGTGCGCTGAATCCGGGTGTGCTGGCGATCAATCTGGAGCCGATGTCGGATGCAGAGATCACGTTGCTGGCCAATCTGATCACCCTGACACCTGGAACACTCTCGCTCGACGTTTCAGCGGATCGCTCGACCTTGTTTGTCCACTTCATGCACATCGATAATGCAGAAGATCAGAGACAAGAAATCAAAGAGGGATTCGAACGGAGAGTGCTGGAGGTGATGCGATGATCGGTGGATTGTGGACACTTGCGGCAGCCGAGGCTGGAAAAGGAATCGAAGCAGCGATTGTTGCTGGTCCCGAGCATTGGTTTGTCAAGAATGTGATGATGCTCGCTCTCTTCTTTGTCTGCGTCGCGATGGCAATTAGCGCTTACAGGTTGGTGAAGGGGCCGCAGCTGCCTGATCGGGTTGTCTCGCTCGATCTGCTTGCGAACTTTATCGTGGGTGCGATCGGGGTCTACGCGATATTGAGTGGGCGTGCGGAGATTGTCTCCGTGGCGATCGTTATGGCGCTCATCTTGTTCGTTGGAACCGCAGCGTTCGCGTTGTACCTGGAAAAGGGAGAGAGGCGACAATGATCTTCACGCTGATGGAACAAGGCCACGAGACAGTGCATGACGGCGCGAATATCGGAATCGTCGATGCGGTCTCAGTTTTCTTGGTGCTGACAGGCGCAGTGTTCTGTTTGTTGGCGGGTGTTGGGGTCGCACGGATGCCCGATCTGTACATGCGGATGCAGGCAGCCACGAAGTCCGGCACGCTTGGAGTGGGCAGTGTGCTGCTTGGTGTAGCCGTGTATTTTCGAAATCTCGACGTGCTCGTACAGTGCGGCCTGGTGATTCTCTTTCTGTTCCTGACCGCACCGATCGCGAGCCATCTGTTAGCACGAGCTGCATACCTCGTCCGGATCAAACCTTGGAGAGATACCGAGATCGATGAGCTGGCGGGTTGCTACGAACCGGAGACGCATCGCCTCGCGGCTTCTCCGATCCATGCGGTTGTTGAACCCCGTGAGGATCCTTACCTGACTGGGGATGAAACAATGTATGGCGATACTCCCGATGGTCCGCCTCGTACCGGATGAAAAAGCCCGCATGAAGCGGGCTTAAGAGAACAACGAGCTGTCTTGTTATCACTTACCAGCGATAGCGGCGATCGGGGTTATGCATGAAGTAGAAGTCGAACGGCTCGGGTTCGGGCAAGCGGATGAATCGCTCGCCTTCAGAATCAGTCGCTTCTTCTGCTCCGAAGAAGAAGAAGAAGGGACGAGGGGGCCTGCTGCTGGGCAAGCTGCGCATGCCTTCTTCGCGGATGTCAGCAATGACGTTATCGACCCAGTTAAGCTCTGCGGCTACGTCAGCAAACTCTTCCCAATCACCTGTTGAAGCGTTCTCATACATCAGGTCGATTAGTTCTTCGGAGGTAACATTCATCTTGTCGGCAAGAGGATCAATCAAACGGCGCGCCCATTCCTTGGCAGTCTCGAGCTGCTCTTCTTGCATGGTGATGTTGCCACCAGAGCCGTAGGACATCTGGTGATGGAGAATCACGGCGTTGGGATACGCATAGGAATGGTCGGCAAGCGTCGTGATCAGCGCAGCCATTGAAGCGGCATACTGCTTCACGACAACGTGAACCGGCGCATCCGAATTCTTCATGGCATCAAGAATGCGATACCCCTCCATGACTGATCCGCCCGGAGAAC
>JBCDAP010000291.1:0-3679 GCA_039185335.1 Planctomycetota bacterium
AGTGGGAGGGCGAGGTGATCGGGTCTGGGGCGCGTGATGTCGGGCCGTACAGGCAGTCTGAGCGGATTGGGGTCTACAACGAGCTGATCGAGCGTTTAATCGAAGAGGAGAAGGCGTACTACGCGTTCGACACGCCTGAGGAGCTCGACGCGAAACGGCAAGCGGCGATCGCGGCGAAGCAGACGTACAAGTACGACCGCGCGGCGCTTGAGATCCCGGCAGAGCAGCGGGCCGTTCGTGTGGCGAATGGGGATGAGCATGTTGTTCGCCTGATGGTGCCGGCGGAGTCGATTACGGTGGACGACGCGGTGCTGGGTGAAGTGACGGTCGCGGCGGGCGAAGTGGATGACTTCATCATCCGCAAGAAGGATGGCATGCCGACGTATCACCTGGCGTGTGTTGTTGACGATGAGCGCATGGGTGTGACACACGTACTGCGAGGGCAGGAGCATCTGAACAACACGCCCAGGCATGTGGCATTGCAGAAGGCGCTGGGATTTGGCACGCCGGTGTATGCGCACATGCCGCTGATCTTCAACGAAGCGGGCGCGAAGATGAGCAAACGAGAACGCGACGGTGCGGCTCGCAAGGCGGCGAAAGATGCCGGGGCGACTTCAAGCCCGGTCGAGTCGATCACGCACCCACGTTTTAGTGAGTGGATCGGTGATAAGAAACAACAATTGGAACCGGATCAGCTGGAGGCTTTGGCGGAGGCGTTGGGGATCGATCTGCCGGAGGTTTCGGTGGGTGATTTTCGCGCGGCGGGGTACTTGCCCGAGGTGATCTGTAACTTCATTGCGTTGCTCGGCTTCTCGCCGAGTAAGGATGATGCGGGGAACGATCGTGAGAAGTTCGAGATGGATTTCTTGGCGAACGACTTTGCGCTCGAGCGGATCGGGAAGACGAACGCGCGGTTCGATCGGAAGAAGCTTCTGAACTTCAACATGGAAGCAATCACGACGATGGACGCGGGGGTATTTCTTAAAAAGTTCGAGGATTGGGCGAGTCATTATGCGCCGCGTGTGATGGATGGATTGGGAGCAGAGCAGCGAGAGGTTTTGATGGGTGCGGTGCAGGGGCAGAGCAAGACGCTTGCGGAGGCAGCTGATCGTTGTGCGTTCGCGTTGATGGATGTGGATAGCATCGAGTACGACCAGAAGGCTGTGAAGAAGTGGTTGTTGAAAGGAGAAGGGAAGGGGGTCACGACGCTTGCCGCGTTGCGAGACGAACTTGCCGGCTTTGATGATTGGCAACCCGAAGCGATCCATTCGTTTGGCGAGGCGTTCGGTGAACGGACCGGTGTCGGTATGGGGGGTGTTGCTCAGCCGCTGCGTGTGGCGATGACAGGGACGGCGGTGAGTCCGGGTCTTGGTGAGACGCTTTGGGTGCTCGGCAAGGATGAGGTGCTTCGGCGGATTGACCGCTGTCTCGCGGAGTGTTCACAAACAACGTGACGGCTTGCTTGCGTGAAAGACACCGAGGGGAATACCCAATCATTGGTGCTCGGGTATTCTGAGCGGACTCTGGCTGGGAGGCCTAATGGTTGACTTTCTCTTTGGCGACGGTGCGGCTCTGTTCACGGCCTGTGCGATCTTCGGCACCACATTCTTTTTGATCCGCATGATCATGCTCGTGACTGTCGGCGACTTGTTCGGTGATGGCGGTGTTGATGGCGATGTCGGCGTTGACTTTGGTGACGCAGGAAGCGATTTCGGTGATGGCGACGCGAGCGATCCAACGCTCGATGAGGCGATCGATCATGCCGAGACCGCGAGTCTGCTGAAGTTCATCTCGATCCAGGGAATTGTGGCGTTCATCATGGGTGTTGGTTGGGGTGGCTTTGCCGGTTTGCGTGGGCTTGAATTCAACTTTCCGATGAGCATGATGTTCGGTGTAGCCTTCGGCTTCGGTCTTATGTGGTTCCTCGCATACGTCATGGGCAAGGTCACGAAGCTGAACACGAGCGGGAACATCGGAAAGAGTCTTTTTGTCGGCTCGGTTGGCGAGGTTACGATCGCGATTCCCGAGCACGATGCGGGGACCGGCCAGGTTCGCATGGTCCATGATGGACGGATGCGATTCCTGAATGCGCGGAGCAAAGGTGGAGCGATCGCTTCAAAGACGCGCGTGAAGGTCACTGGGTTGACCGGCGACGGAGCCGTGCAGGTCGAAACGATTTCTTAATTCTCATTTGTGACTCATGTTTCTTGAATCGATAGGAGGAAATAGATGATGCAACTGTTTCACAATTTGCCCAGTGCGTTGACGCTGGGAGTGAATCTTCCGGTGACGATCGTGTCGATCGCGATCGCGTTCGCGGTCATCGCATTCATGGCGTTGGTCATCGGTGCAACGCTATACAAGCGGTGCCCGTCGAACCGGATTCTAGTGGTGTACGGTAAGGTCGGAACTGCGGGCGCGTCTCGTTGCTATCACGGCGGTGGTCGTGTGGTGTGGCCCGTGATCCAGAACCATGCGTTCTTGTCACTCGAGCCGATCGTGATTGATATACCACTTGAAGGGGCGCTGTCGCTCAACAACATCCGCGTGAACGTGCCCGCAACGTTTACGGTGGGTATCGCAACAGATCCGGTGCTGATGAACAACGCGGCGGAGCGTCTGCTGTTCCTGAATACACCGCAGATCCGCGACCAGGCTCAGGACATCATTTTGGGTCAGCTGCGTCTGGTGATCGCAACGCTGACGATCGAAGAGATCAATAAGGATCGTGAGAAGTTCATGGGCCTGATCAACGAGAACGTTGCTCAGGAAGTGAACAAGATCGGTCTCGAACTGATCAACGTGAATATTCGCGACATCACGGATGAGTCGGGATACATCAAAGCGATCGGTCAGCGTGCCGCCGCGGAAGCGATCAACCGAGCCAAGGTTGAAGTTGCTCAGCAGGAGCGTGACGGTGCGACGGGTGAAGCGATCGCGATCCGTGAGAAGACGGTGAGTGTGGCGGACGAACGCGCCGCGGCGATCGAGGGCGAGAAACGAGCCGAGCAGCAGCAGCGTGTCGCGGTGGCTGCGTTCGAGGCGACGGCGGTTTCCGGTGAGGCGGACGCGAAGCGGACGCAGGAGATCGTGGTGGCGGAGCGCGAGGCTGAGATCATCGCGGCCCAGAAGCACGCGGAGCAAGAGCAGCGCGTGAAGGTGGCAGAGGCGGAAGCGATCGCGGTGGATGGTGAGAATACCAGTCAAGGCCAGATCGCCGAGTCGACCGCGAAGCTGAAGGAGGTTGAGGCGGAGAGCCAGCGTCGTGCCGAGGTCGCGCGGGCGAACGCTCGCGAGGCGGCTCTGCGTGCCGAGCGTGAGCAGGAACTGGCTCGTCTGTCGAAGGAAGTGCTCGCTCCGCAGGAAGTGGAGAAGGAGAAGATCGAGATCGCTGCGGAGGCCGAGGCCGAGAAGTTGCGTCGTGAAGCTCGTGGCCAGGCGGACGCCGAGTTAGCTCGGTACGAGGCCGAGGCCGAGGGTGTGCGGAAGGTGCTCGAGGCGAAGGCGGAGGGTTATCGCCAGCTGATGGAGGCCGCGGCGGACAACCCGCAGGTGGCGCCGACGCTGCTGATGATCGAGCAGCTACCGGAGCTCGTGGCCCAGCAGGTAAAGGCGATCCAGAACCTCAAGATCGACAAGATCACGGTCTGGGATTCGGGGTCCGGCGGCGAGGGTTCGG
>JBCDAP010000292.1:0-3667 GCA_039185335.1 Planctomycetota bacterium
CGAGAAGATCGAGTCGCTGCCGGTGTTCTTTGGGAGCGCGAACAAACAGAAGGCGGAAGAGACCGATCTGGAGACGCTTCGCGCTGCACGGATGAGTGAGGAAGAGACCGATCGGAACTATGTGTTCCCGGGCCTGGATCTTCTCGAGGATCCTGAGGAAGATTTTAACGACAAGCTCGAAGCGTACGTTCGCGATCAGGCGGAGGCACTCGAGCATGCGCTGCGTCAGTATCGGATCAAGGGCGAGGTTGTTGGAATCGAATCGGGCCCAGTGATCACTCTGTACCAGGTACGGCTGGCGCCCGGAACCAAGGTCAGCACGATTACTGCGGTTGATAAGGACATTGCTCGTTCGTTGCGTGCGGTGAACATCCGCATCGTGGCGAACACGGAGGGGCTCGACACGGTAGGCATCGAGGTGCCCAATCAGACGAAAGAGAAAGTGCGCCTGAAAGAGCTGATGTCGAGCTCTGACGCGGTGGCAAAGATGAGGCTGCCGATGTTCTTGGGCAAAGACGCGTCGGGTCGGCCATTGGTTTCGGATCTCGCAAAGTTGCCCCACATGCTGATCGCGGGCACGACCGGTTCGGGCAAGTCGGTGTGCATGAACACGATCATCATGGGGTTCCTGTACACACAGAAACCCACGGATCTGAAGATGGTGTTGGTCGATCCGAAGATGGTGGAGATGAGCCAGTTCAAGGACATCCCGCACTTGCTCTGTCCTGTTGTGACGGAGATGAGCAAGGCGGCGGCGATCCTGGAATGGGCGGTCCAGAAGATGGACGAGCGCTATGAGCTGCTTGCGGAGGCGGGCTGCCGAGATATCTCTGCGTACAACTCGCTCACATGGGAAGAGTTGCTGGAGATCTTCGAGCCAGGAAGCGAACTTGAGGAAGCCAAGATTCCGAGGAAGCTTCCCTACATGGTGTTCGTGATCGACGAACTCGCTGACCTCATGATGACCAACAAAGAGGTCGAGGGCTCGATCGTGCGTATCGCGCAGAAGGCTCGCGCGGTGGGTATCCACCTGATCTTGGCGACCCAGCGTCCTCAGGCGAACGTAGTGACTGGTTTGATCAAGTCGAACATGCCTGGGCGGGTGAGCTTCAAGGTCGCCTCGGGGATGGATTCACGGATCGTGATGGATCAGAAGGGTGGCGAGCTCTTGCTGGGTCAGGGCGACATGCTCATGATCACGCCTCGCTCGAGCCAGGCGATGCGTGCGCAGGGCACGCTTGTGGACGACGCGGAGATCCGCCGGGTTGTGAAGTTTGTGAAGGAGCACTCGACGGCGAACTTCTCACGCGAGCTGGTTGCTCTGAAAGATTCGGGCTTCGACGACTCGGATCCGTACTCGGCCGATGCGCACGAAGAGAAGATGCGCCAATCGGCGCAGGAGGATCCGCTGTTCGATCGCGCGGTGGAGATCGTGCTCGAGACCCGTCGCGGATCGGTTTCTTTGCTCCAGCGTCGTTTGGCGATCGGGTATACGCGTGCGAGCCGATTGATCGAGATGATGGGTTTCTGCGGCATCATCGGGAAGCACAAAGGCTCGGTCGCGCGAGAGGTGCAGATGACGGTTGAGCAGTGGGAGGCGATCAAAGCCCGGGCCGCCGAAGAAACTGAGGATGTGGAAAAGACGCCGCTCTTCGATGCATCGAAGCAAGAAGATGCGCTCGATGAGACGCACGACTCAGCGAGCGCGATCGCAGAGGCGAAGCCGAGCATTATTGAAGGTGGTGAGGAGCACGCCGACGACATCGAGGATGTGCCTTTCGATGTCGAGGAAGAAGAAGCGGGAGTCGCGGTTCATGCGAATCGGATCGCGGATGAAGAATCAGACACCGACGAAGACGAGTATGAAGAGGAGGGGGAAGGCGATGAGGAATTCGTCGATGAGCTTGAAGAAGCCGAAGAGGTTGAAGACGAAGAGGAGCACGGCGACGAAGAACCGACGCTCATCGATGAGGAGAGTCAGGAAGCAGATGACAGCGAAGAAGAAAGTGATGAAGAAGAGGAGGATTGGGAGTACGAGTACGTCGATGAAGATGGCAATCCGATCGACGCGGAAGAGCTTGAAGAAGAGGGTGACGAGGATTGGGAGTATGAAGAGTCGGAGGAGGTTGATGAGGCAGAGGAGCGGGCGTAGTTAGCCGCCGAGCCCTTCACCTACTGGCAGCAGCTCGAGGCCGCGCAGATCTTCCACAGGTTCGTCAAATGAGCAGGAACCGAAGCTCATGACGAAGGCTTCGCGTGCCGAGGCGAGTTGGCCAACAGATAGCGACAGGTCTTCGTATGTCACCTCGCCGGCGGTGAAGCGAAAGTTGGTGGGGTCGGTCTCGTTCAGGATGTTCTTGGCGGTTTCTTTGTCGGCCCTGGCCCGGCGCACAAAGGCCGCGGCGAGGAAGACATTGAGAAAACCGTGCATCGTGGCACGCGGCGGGTTGTCGGCATAGGTGAGATCCTGCTCGGCGCGCACGGGGTGGTGCAGGCCGGCGGTCGCCTTGAATGCGATATCCGCATCGTGGCAGGTCATGATGAAGTCGGCGAGTGAAGCCGTCGAGGGGATAAGGTCGGGTGTCACACCGCCGCACCGCACTTTGGCGCGTCCGCCTGTGCCGGCGATCGCCGCCGCGACGCCGCGAAGGTCGTAGCCGAGCGGGAGTTCGAAATAAGCGTCAATCTGCTCGGGGATCTGCTGCATGGTCTCGTCGATGAAGCGAGCACCGTCGGCGTTGGCGCCGGGTACACGGATCTCGACCGAATCGATCTGGACCAGCCCGGCCCCCTCGGTCTCTTCATGATGAGAATTGAAAGCGAAGATGAGATCGATCTGCGCGCGAATATCTGTCGGAGAGAGGATCGCAGAGAGCTGCCAGGGATCATTGGTGCGATCCGTTGGGAAAAAATCCTGAGCTGCGTTCTCGAATGGTTCGAGTTTGGCGAGCGGAAGAACAAAGCGAGAGAGCATCCAGGATTGCTCGCTCGTGCGATAGGAGGCGTAGTTCTCGACGGCTCGCTCCATCGACAGCTCGGAAGGCGGAAAAAGCCCGGCATAATCGATCAAGGCATTGAAGAGTGTTCGAGTGGTATGCATCATCGGCCTCACGAATCGTGATAATTCATTGTATCACTCTGCTGTAAGCGCCCGAGCAACCTTTTTTATTTAGTGTGCACGATCTGGTGCAGTGATTTTGCATAGCTTCCTTATAATCTTCGGATGCAAATCCTTGTGGCAACCACCAATCCGCACAAGCTCGAAGAGATTAATCCGGTGTTTCGTGAATTCGGCATCGAGGGAATCGGGCTGTCTCCGATCCAGCAGCAGATCCCCGAGCCCGACGAGAACCAAGACACCTTTCTTGGCAATGCGGAGCTGAAGGCGTTGTATTACGCCAAAGAAACCCGGAAGATCTGCCTCGCGGATGATTCCGGTTTGGTCGTGGATGCGCTCAGCGGCAGACCGGGCGTGCACTCGGCAAGGTACGCGGGACATACCGGTGCACGTGCAGAACGCGATGCAGCGAACAATGCCAAGTTGCTTCACGAGTTGACCGGGATTCCTGAAGCGGAGAGGAGAGCGCGTTTCCTGTGTGCCATGTGCTGCGCTTCGCCTGATGGGCGGATCATCGCGGTTTCCGAGGGAGCCTTTGGTGGGGCGATC
>JBCDAP010000293.1:0-3652 GCA_039185335.1 Planctomycetota bacterium
CCCAACAAGAAGCAGCCGACCGCATTAATCGTGAAGACCGCCCAGTGCTTGGCTGTGATGGAATAGTGATCCGCTGCAGAAACAACCAGGAAACGGGCAAGAGCACCCAGCGCACCTCCTGCGGCAACCGCAACAATCACTGGAAGAGAGATGGACATCGATCTGGTTCCGTTCGGTGGTGCAATGGGCCTATGATGGCATGGAATATGGAACTGACGCGAGAAGTCTTCACAAAGCGGTTCGTTCGAGGATGGCTGCTGGCGTCAATACTGTTGATTGCGTTGATGCCAAAGCCGGCTTGGGGGCAGAGCGATCCGGAGCAACCGGAATCCACCCCGAAATCGATCCAGACCGTGGCGGCCGCACGCCAGGCAGACAACCTCGCGATTATTGACATCAAAGGACCGATTTCTGGGGCGACCAGCAGGAGCGTCACCCGCAGGATTGCTCGTGCCGAGGAAGCCGGAGCAAACGCCATCGTTCTCGAAATCGACACGCCCGGCGGCGAAGTCGGAGCAATGCTCGAGATCTCCCAAGCCATCAAGAAAAGCCCACTGCGAACCACGGCTTGGATCAACGACGAGGCTTACTCCGCTGGAGCGGTAATCTCGCTCGCGTGCGACGAGATCGTGGTGGCCCGGAACGCAACAATGGGCGACGCCGCGGCTATCCAGATCGGGGTCGGGGGCGGCGGGTTTGGACTCCAAACACTCGGGGAGACAGAACGGGCGAAGCTCACAGCTCCTGTCGTCGCAGACATCGTCGACTCGGCTCGCCGAAACGAGTACGACGAAAACCTCGTCCTGGCGTTCGTGCTGCTCGGGATCGAGACCTGGATGGTTGAAGACACCCGAAACGGCGATGTGTACTTCGTGGATGAGATAGAGTACCGAGCGCTGTACGGAACCGAGCCTCCGCGGGATCGCAAACCGATCGCGGCGAGTGGATTCGGCTCGCAGAGTTCGACCTCTGAACAAAGCACAGACCAAATCGATCGTCCTTCACCGACCGAACTCCGTGAAGACTACTCGGGTGCCTCGGGAATCGCAGAGGCAGAATCGACCGCCAGCCCGTACGCGAACCAAGACATCAATACAAAGCGCCCCATCTTTTCGAGTGAAGATTCGGCAAACTGGAAGCTGACAGGCTACGCAACCGACGGCAAAGGGCTTCTTACGCTCAAGGAAACAGAACTGAAATCGCTCGGATTTGTGGTACCGCAAACGATCGATGATGAGGCCGGGATAGCGGCCTTTCATGGCGCCAAGAACGTTGTCAGGCTGCGCCCGAGCATCGGCGAGCGGTATGCGGCATTCATGAGCAGTGAAATAGGCTGGATTATTCGCGGTTTGCTGATCGTCGTGTTCCTGCTCGCACTCTTTGTCGAGATGGTCACACCAGGGACCGGGCTCGGCGGAACAGTGGCCGCCATCGCCTTTGTCGCACTGATCTCGCCCGCGCTGCTGGTCGGAGCGCACGCGTGGATCGCGATCGTGCTGGTGCTTGCTGGGTTGATTCTGATCTTGCTCGAACTCTTCGTGCTGCCCGGGTTCGGGCTGCCCGCGGCCGCAGGTGGCCTTTGCCTGATCTTGGGTTTGATCGCAAGCTTCGCGGGTGCCGGCCAACTGTTCCCCGGTGCGGGCAATGGAGGAACGGGCGGATTGACAACCGCAATCGCCACAGTGTTTGTCTCCATGTTTGCATCGCTCGTGCTGATCTACTTCATGAGTCGTTACTGGGAAGTGACACCCATCGCGAAAGGGCTGATTCTCAGTTCACCAACAGGTGGGCCAAGCGATCAGCAAGAGGAAATGCTCAGGGTCATGGATGACGTGGAGGCCGATGCCCCGGTGACGGTTGGTGCAATCGGCATCGCCACCGGTCCGCTGCGTCCTTCGGGAATCGCGGAATTTGGAGGTGAATTGATCGATGTCGTCTCAGAGGATGGCTTTCTCGAAGAAGGAGCGCGCGTGCGCGTGGTGAACGCAACGAAGTACCGAGTCGCGGTTGTGCTCGATCAAGACCGAGGAGAGAACGTTTGAGCGATGACACCCTGATGTTGATTGGCTTTGGGCTGCTCGCCGCTTCGGTCGTTGTGATGGTCTTCGAGATGGTCATCATCTCGGCAGGCGTCCTCACCCTCTTCGCGATCGCGCTCGCCGGAGGCGGGATATTCGCCTTCTTCCAGGTCGATGCGCTCTGGGGATGGTCAGCCGTGCTGTTCTCGCTCGTCATGTTCCCCGCCTTCTTGGTGTTCTTCTTCAAGGTGATGCCGCACACCGCGATCGGACGAGGGCTTTACCTCGATGACGATCCGGAGGATGTGCAGCGTCGAGAGCGTGAAGAGGCGGAAGAGCAGGCCGAGATCGCGTCTATGGTTGGGAAGGAAGGTGTGGCGTTAACCGACATGACGCCCGCAGGGCGAATCGAGGTCGAGGGGGAACGATTCGACGCAGTCGCGGTCGGCTCAATGGTCGATCACGGGGAACGCGTTCGCGTGATCGGCGGATGGGGACATGAACTCAAAGTAAGGAAGGCTTAGAGCACAGAACATGGGCGGACCAGGTCATAGCCTCTCTCTTCGAGAGACAGAGCCGAGAGCGAAGAATCCGCTAGAATACCTCTCCTGACAGACCCGGAACTTCTTTGGAGATTGACTGATGGGCGGCGGCTGGATTATTGCGATTATCGTTGTTGTAGGCATCATCTTTGTTGGGATGCTCATCGTCCTCGGACAGTTCTTCCGTCTGTGGATCCAGGCCAAAACCTCAGGGGCATCTGTAGGCATCATCACGCTAGTCGCGATGTCGCTTCGCAAGGTGAACCCCCAGGCCATCGTCACCGCACGAATCCAGTCGGTCAAAGCCGGGCTGAACGTGACGACTGACATGCTCGAGACGCACTACCTGGCCGGCGGCAAGGTTGTCTCTATTGTCAATGCCATGATCGCCGCCGATCGTGCCAAGATTGAGCTTCCATGGGACACAGCCTGCGCGATCGACCTCGCAGGGCGTGACATTCTCGACGCCGTCCGGACATCGGTTGACCCGAAGGTGATCGATGTTCCCAATCCGAAACTTGGAAAAACAACTATCGACGGTGTCGCTCAGGACGGGATCCAGTTGAAAGCTCGTGCCCGAGTCACCGTGAGAGCGAACATCCAGCGCCTCGTTGGTGGTGCGACCGAAGAGACGATCATCGCTCGCGTGGGTGAGGGCATCGTGTCAACGATCGGTTCATCTGAGAGTCACCAGCAGGTGCTTGAGAATCCCGACCGAATCTCGAAGTCGGTGCTACAACGCGGCCTCGATTCAGGAACCGCGTTCGAGATCTTGTCGATCGATATCGCGGATATTGATGTCGGCGAGAACATCGGTGCCCGGCTCCAGGCAGACCAGGCCGAAGCGAACACCAAGCGATTCCGAGCCGAGGCGGAGCAACGCGCAGCCGCGGCTCGTGCCCAGGAGCAGGAGTTCAAGGCTGAAGAGCAGAAGAACAAAGCGCTCGTGGTGCTCGCAGAAGCCGAGGTTCCCAAAGCAATGTCGCATGCTTTCCGCTCTCCATCTGCTGTACGCACTTGGCAGGCGGGATCATCGGCCAATTGCTTCCGTAGAGGACTTTCCGGGCGCCGGGGCCGCGCATGAATTTCACC
>JBCDAP010000294.1:0-3647 GCA_039185335.1 Planctomycetota bacterium
ATCTGACCGGGACCATCAAGGAGTTGTTCGTAGCTCGGAATGATCAAGGTTGTACCAACAGAAACACCGTCTTCGCCGAACACTCGATCACGGTTGAATGCTGCGAGTTGCGGGTACACCGCTCCGGTGCCGTAATACTTCTCGGCGATCTTCCAAAGGTTCTCGTTCCTTTGGACTCGGTGAAGCGAGTGCACCACACCTTCGGGAGCAGTGGCTCGGCGGGCTTCCGTGCTTTGGGATCTTGCCTGCCCCATCTCAAGAATCACGGGACCGTCTTCCTCGACAGATCGGTTGAGCGTTGCTCGCCCATGTTCTTGACGCAACTCTTCAAATTGCGCAGCAGGCTGCAACTCCGGGCCTTCGAGCACCAAGTCAAGGAGTTCTTGCCCTCCCGCAACCGCAGTCCCCCCTGTGCCGGAAACGCCGAGCGTATATCGTCCAAATCCTGGCGAAGGTGCGGCTCCGGACGAAGCATCCGCGACGGGATAACCCGAGGCTTGGTGAGTCGAAGCCTTGGAGAGGTGATCGGAGATGAGCAGACCGACAGCTAAGACAAGGCCGAAGCCGAGCAGCAACGATAACTTGATCTCGCGCGTCATGAGAGGCGTCCTTGCACGGGCGAGCGGGATGTGGGCACCAACCGAGACGTCCATGCCTCGGGCGATGTGTGCGTCTTACGAAATTGTTCGCAGCACGCTCTCGCGTCCTGGACCAGTCATCACTATACCAAAGCAATCGCGCGGAATTTCGCGCTCCGGGAACGAGGGTTGGATCCGACTTCTGTTTCTTGGGCCACAATCGGCTTTGCGGTCAGAGACTTCGCTCTTCCGCGTTTCGCCCAGCCGCCGAACGCTCGCTTGACAGGGCGATCTTCGAGCGAGTGGAACGAAATGATTCCCACGCGGGCGCCTTCTGCCAACCACCCTTGCTGTCTGGTTGTCGATCCCTGAGGGGCGTTGGCAACACGGCCCACAGCCTCGAGCAGCCCATCCAACGCGCCGAGTTCATCGTTGACTGCAATCCTCAAGGCTTGGAATGTCCGAGTAGCAGGGTGAATCGGCTTGGAGTTGCCGGGGCTCGATTTCCCCGGCCTGGGCGAACCGACACACTCAGTGACCAAGTCGGCTAGCTCAGCAGTTGTCTCTATCGGACGCTCCTTCCGGACCGCTGCAACCTTCGCCGCGATTCTCCTGGATACTCGCTCCTCCCCGAATCGAAAGATGATTTCTGCCAATTCAGCCTCTGGCAGCTCGTTGATGAGATCCGCCGCGGTCCGGGGCAAAGCAGGGTCGAGCCGCATGTCCAATGGTCCATCCTGGCGAAAAGAGAAACCCCGCAGCCCGTCGTCCATCTGGTTCGACGCGAACCCGAGATCTGCCAAGACGGCATCAGCCTGCAGCCCTAACTCTGCGACTCGCCTCGGCACACTGACGAAATTCCCTTGAATCGAGTGCACCGTCATCCCTGGAACTGCCTCACGAACCCGGCCTTCCGCCGCCCGAAGATTCGCCGGATCGACATCGTTGAGAACGACCACCCCGCTCGGCCCAATCCGTCTCGCCATCATTTCCGCATGCCCGCCTAGCCCGGCCGTGCAGTCGACGTAGCACCCTCCCACCTTTAGCGCAAGGCAATCCGCGATCTCTTGGGCCAAAACCGGGATGTGCGCCTCGGGCGAAGTATTCAAAGTAGAGCTCACATTCACGGCGAACCGACAATCTGAAACCGCCCGGTCGTAATCACTGCGGCATCTTCCGGCAAGTGCTGATCCTCGTCCGTGATCAGCACGAGATCCGAAGACAGGCTCCCAGCCGGAGGGACACGCCCGGTGTACCAGCCGATCGTTCCGGCAGCTGCGGGATCCTTCGGGTACATCTCCAATTCCTGCATGGCGTCGGGTGCCACCACGGCAAGGTCCAACAGCGGCAGCCATTCGTCAGGAACCGGCTTGTGGATCCGCACGTCCGTCACCAGCAAAGCGAGCCCGACCATAACTCCGGCCGGTCCGAGATAGCCGATGATCCGGCGTCCTCCGCCCCGCCTGATCCAGACCGGTGCCGACCTGATCAGCCACAACGCCGCGAGCCATCCCATGAACGGATACACCTGCACGGCGTATCGGCTTGCTTTGTCCGTGCTGATCGACAAGGCAAGAAGCCAGCCGAGCGAAAAAATCGCAATGAGGAGAATCGCACGGCGGTCACGCTTGAACCCACCCATAAGCAGCACGATGAAGCCCAGCCCCATCGGCACCATCCAGGGCCAATAGAACTCTGCGATCTCCTTCGGGTAGTAGTACCAGGGCTCGGCACCATGCTTTGCTGTGGCAATTCGCGCCACCGCCTGCGAGCCGAAGTATTCGTCGAGGAATGCTCCGGGGAATGAAACAATCATGGCCACGTGCCAAGGCACCGCGACCGCGAATGCCACGACTGTTGCCGCGATCGCCCGTTTGAGCCCGCAGCGGCGTTTGTCCCAAACAAGCCAAATGAAGAAGAGCCCCATCGGCAGCAACGCGAGCATCGGCTTGGTGAGCAAGGCAGCTCCGAAAGCCACCCCAGCCAGAACAGTGGCTCGTTTGGAGGTCGATCGAATCATCGCCCACAGGCCGACCAACACGAACGCCGCGAGCGTCATGTCGAGCGAGATCGCTTTCGTGTAGCGGAAGAACTCGATCGTGGTCGCGATCGCGAGCCCTGCGATCAATGCGACCCGTGCGCCCGAGACCTGCCGCACTGTATCCGTGAAAGCCAACAACGCGACCATCGCCAGCAAAAGCGAAGGCAGGCGGAGGATCCACATCTCGGGCCCGAAGAGCGGTACGAGCACCGCGAAGAATGCTCCATGAATCCAGAAGGCCATAGGCGGCTTGTTGAAGTAGTCCTGGTCCGGACCCGCAAGCAGCCACCAGTCCCAAATCGATCCCGAGTACGCATGCCGAGACAAGCCGGCGTACAGGCCAGAATCGACGTGAGGAAAACCTTGGTTTACTCCAGCAAGCCATAGCCCCAGGAGCACCAGCACCGGCGTGGCATGCACCCGGAGTGCCGCCAACAATTTGGAGAAGGATCTTCGCTTCACGCTATGGAGAGTAACGCTTTCTGCTCAGAAGCCCGCGTTGCTGAACCAAGTGCTTGGTTGGGATTGCAGCGCGTTGGCCACCGCAAGCAAGCTCTCAAGGCTCGGCAAGTGTGCTCCGCGTTCGATCGACGAGAGCTGCGAGACAGAGACGGACGAAGCCTCAGACAGGTCTTTGAGGGTCCAAGACCGTTCCGTCCGAGCCAGACGGATCTGCCGCCCAAGCTCCTTGCGGAGCTTGTCCTGCGGGCGTCCACCCAGCCCGAATTCTGCCGCGGCGGCCGCCAAGACCTTCCGCAGATCATCGATCGAGAATGGCTTAGCAAGGTAGTCGTAGATGTCGGCCTTGAACGTTTCCCGCATTGAATCCATGGACGGGAACCCGGTGACCACGATCACGCAGATCTTGCCCCAGCGGTCTCTGATCTGCTGAAGCACTTCGTGACCGCTTTCCCGTCCCATGTTCATGTCTAGCAAGACGATGTCAGGGCGCGATTCGCCAATCTCATCATGGAGTGCCGCGGGGGTTGAAACCGCGCGAAGATCATGACCATCAGTTTGGAGAATCG
>JBCDAP010000295.1:0-3639 GCA_039185335.1 Planctomycetota bacterium
CTCATCATCCCGGCTTTCATCGCGTTTGTTCCGATGGGGTTGATTCTTGTGGAGCCCGATCTTGGAACGGCGTTGTTGTTCATGCCGTCGTTATTGGCGATGTTGGTCGCAGCAGGCGCCAAGCTGGTTCATGTGATTGGGACATGTGCCTTGGGTGGGGTATTCGGGCTTGGGATTGTCGCGGCGAGTTTGTTCTTTGCTCAGGCGGAGAAGTACCCGCTGTTGAGACCTCACCAGGTCGAACGCATTGAAGCAGTCATCGATTCCTGGCAGGGTGATGAGCGATTCGTGGATTCGCGCGGCTTCCAAGGGCGTCAAGCCAAGATGCTGTTGGGGGCCGGTGGATTTGCTGGTCATGACGAAGAGCGGGCGAGGGCGTTGATCAATTTCTCTTCGTTGCCGGAGCGGCATAACGACATGATCTTTGCGGTCGTGCTCAATCGGTTTGGTTTCGTGGGATCGGCGATTATGCTCGCGTTGTACGCGGTGTGGTTCGTGGGAGCCCTCTTCACCGCCGGTGTTTCGAAAGATCCATTCGGCCGGATTATCGTGGTGGGATTTGTGGGAATGCTTGCGACGCAGGCGATGATCAATATTGGGATGACCCTTGGCCTGCTTCCGATTACGGGGATGACCTTGCCTTTTGTGAGTTACGGCGGGTCCTCTCTCCTGATGAACTTCGTGATGGTTGGGCTCATCCTGTCGGTTGGG
Source organism: Planctomycetota bacterium (assembly GCA_039185335.1). Taxonomy (GTDB): domain Bacteria; phylum Planctomycetota; class Phycisphaerae; order Phycisphaerales; family UBA1924; genus JBCDAP01. The sequence goes on from JBCDAP010000295.1 coordinate 712, forward strand.
CTTCGTCGCCCTGAACGGTTGTGGCGCGATTCGTTCGAATTTGGTGCAACGCGGTAGGGTGTTTGCGGAAAAAAGAAGAATTCGCAACATCCAGAAGAGGCGATGCGATGGCGGAATCGGAGCAATCAGGTCATACGATTGATGAGGCTGGGAACACGGGAAGAAAGCCGGCGCTCGGCAGGCGGGTTGTGCGAGTTCTGGTCTTGCTTGGTGTGGTTTATGGAGCGGGCATTTCGGTGGCGTGTTCTCTTCAGAGCCGGCTGCTTTTTCCGGGTCAATTCTTTGAATATCAAGGAGGGCCGGCTCCAAGCAATGCTGAGGTGTGGACATTCGCGGTAAATGAAGCGGGGGATGAAGGAAGGGCGGTGTTCATCCCAACCGATGTGCCCGGCAAACGACCGGCGGTGATCTTTGCTCATGGCAACGGAGAGGCGGTCATCGAGAACTACGATCTCGCCAGGTTCTATGGCACGCTTGGGGTGCATGTCTTGATGCCCGAGTATCGGGGATATGACGGAGTTGTCGGGACGCCTTCTGAGCAAGTTATTGTTGGCGACTTCGTGCTTTGCTATGACCAACTCGTGCAACACGAAGGGGTTGATACCCAGGCGATCGTGTTTCATGGACGCTCGATTGGGGGAGGGGTGGTCGGATCACTTGCGAGCGAGCGAGAGCCGGCGGCGCTCATTATTGAGAGCTCGTTCACATCAGTGGCCAATATGGCTTGGCGTTTTGGGGTGCCTGGATTTCTGGTCAGGTCGCCTTTCTCGACGATTCGGACGCTGGAGAGGTACAAGGGGCCGGTGTTGTTTGTTCACGGCGAAGAGGATCAGCTCATTCCGATCTCGCAAATGGAATCCAATATCCGTGCTGCCGTAAGCGATGATGTCACCGAGGTGCGTATTCCGAGGCGAGGGCACAATGATGTGCTGGATGATCCAGCGTATTGGGGAGCGATCCATTCGTTCATTGGAAGGTTGTATCCGATTGACCAACCTGAGGATGATTGAGTACAGCGTTTTTAGGCAGGTCTTGCGCGTCTCGGACGGTGTAGGAGGGGATGGCTTGTTGAAGACGGGTTTGTCTCTTCGATCGACCGCCGATGTTTGCTCATGTGAGGGGCTTTGAAGGGACGATTGACATTGTTCCAATCTGACTTCGTGTACGGTTTGTGGTTTTTTCTCCATTGCTCTTGATCGGGGATCTTCCGCTTTGGTCTTCCTGACAGTCGTCATCTTGTTCGCTGTGTCCGCGGTTGCACCGTTTGTGCGTGAACGGATGGGCAAGGCGTTTCCGTTGCTGGTTGCTGGGGCACCTGCGGCCTGCGCGGGGTACTTCGCGAGCAAGTTCTATGAGGTTATCCAGACGGGCAAGCCGATCCTCTCGACGTGGGAGTGGTCGCAGGCGCTCGGGATGGATTTGGCGGCCAACCTTGACGGGTTGAGTCTGCTGTTTGCAATGCTTGTCTGTGGTATCGGCGCGTTCGTAATGCTGTACGCGACGAGCTACATGAAGGGCGAAGAGAAGGAAGGGCGATTCTTTGCCTTCCTGGGGTCTTTTATGGCCTCGATGCTGGGACTAGTGCTGGTCGACAATCTGCTTTTGGTGTTCGTGTTCTGGGAGCTGACTTCGATCACGAGTTATTTGTTGATCGGGTGGGTCCACAAGAGCGCGGATAGCCGGAAGAGCGCGCTGCAGGCTTTGGTCACGACGGGGCTTGGTGGGCTGGCGTTGTTGGCGGGCTTGGTGCTGCTCGGCATCGCGGCGGGGACGTGGTCTATTTCCGAGATCGCGAATTCGCCCGATTTGGTTGAACGTGTGCGCGAGAGCGAACTGCTGCCAGGGATTCTGGTCTGTGTCCTGGCTGGTTGCTTTACGAAGAGCGCGCAGTTCCCGTTCCACTATTGGTTGCCGAACGCGATGGCGGCTCCGACGCCCGTCTCGGCCTACCTGCACAGTTCGACGATGGTGAAGGCCGGGGTCTTCCTTATCGCGCGGCTCAACCCCATCTTTGACGGCGTGGCTGGGTGGAGCACCACTCTGGTGATCTTTGGCGGGTTCACAATGCTATTCGCGGCGTACATGGGATCGCGACAATCGATCCTGAAACGGCTGCTGGCGTATTCAACCGTGAGCTCGCTCGGGTTGATGGTGTTCCTGATCGGACTGGGATCCTCGAATCACTACGCGTTGTACGGTGCAATGGGATATCTGTTGGCCCATGCGTTGTTCAAGGCAACACTCTTCTTGGTGGCGGGTACTCTGACGCATGAGACGGGAGAGAAGGACATCGAGCGGCTAGGCGGCCTGCACTCGGTGATGCCGATGACGTCTTGGGCTGGGTTCCTCGCAGCGTTATCAATGGCGGGCGTTCCGATGTTCCTGGGGTTCCAGGGCAAGGAGTTCTTGCTGAAGGCGACGTTGGAAGCACCGAAGGAGTGGGTGTGGTGGCTCTTTGGTGTGGCGGTGATTGCTGCTATATGGAATGTCATGATCGGTTTCTGCGTCGGCTGGAAGCCGTTCCGTGGCGCATTAACCGAGACGAAGAAGCATCCGCATGATGCGCCCCGTCCGATGTGGATCGGGCCGATTGTATTGGCGGTGCTGGCGCTTGTTGGCGGTCTGGCACCAGGGTGGTTCGCGAAGCCGGTCGTTGAGCAAGCGGTTGCTGCGGTTCAGATTCGTGGGGATCATGCCGAACCCAAGCATGACGCTGAGCATGCTGAGACAGTTGCGTTTGCGCTGATTCCTGTGGCTGCAGATTATCCTGAAGAGCATACGGAGGGTGCCCATCACGGTGATGGAGCCCATGCCGCGGGGCATTATGAAGTGCCTTGGACTCTTGTCGAACTCTGGCCGACCAAAGCGAAGTCGTGGATTGCTTTGATGGGGAGCCTGTCGGCGATCATTCTCGGTATCGTGGCGTAC
>JBCDAP010000296.1:0-3627 GCA_039185335.1 Planctomycetota bacterium
ACTACATCTACGACAGCCCGTCATTTGCAGGCACCAGTCGCGTCGATCGAACACTCGATGACGAGTCTGGAAATGAGATTCTTTTCTTTTACACGGCTGAAGGAGTGACCGATCGACGCTTAACGGCCGGAGCCATGGACGATCGAAATACTTCTGATGAGCTCACGGATGTCCTGGGGTTCGCTTGGGCATTTGGTGCCAATGACTCACCGCCGCTAGTCCCTGCGCTCTACTGGTTCGTACCAGACCCCAGCGATGCGTCTCGCTTCATTCCTGAAGGCAGCATGTTGACGTCTTACCTCGGAACGGCTGGCTCAGGCATAACGCTGCGCTCCCAATCCGAGCCCCGGCTTCGTGGCGGCCAAGGCAGCCAATGGTCACTCATCAACCACCTCGGCTTCTCCCCCCCACCGATCCAACTCCACCTCGACCACAACAGCGAGATCGATTACACCGGCGAACTCGCGCTCCCCTTCACCATCTCGCACCGTCTCAACCTCTCCGACGACACGTGGGAGACCTTCGGCGAGCAGCTCACCGAGCTTGTCCAAACCGAGCAACCCAATATTCTCGCGACCTCGCAAGCTCGCTACAACCTGTTCCCGACCAACTTGAATTCGCTGACAGCAGCAGCCGGGGGCAGCGGTCAGCCGGTCCAGTACAACACCGTCGGCTTCAACGATCCCGGGGCCCTGCCGCCCGCGCTTCTCACTTACTTCGACCCGGACCCGAATAATTTGGGAGTCAATGCCGTACTTCCTCCATTCGACGGGGACACAATCCAATCGACGCCCTTCATCGAGAATCTCCATAGTGTTTCTGTCGACAAGCAAGGCAATGTTGGAGCGCCCGAGGCGCAGTCCGCCTTCAACGACTACGCCCAACGCATGGCCCGGATCGGTCGTCTCGATTTCACACGCTCGATGGTCGACTTCCGTGGCTTCGATCCCAACGCGCTCAACAACGGTCAGGACGACAACTACATCGACATGGGCCAGGATTCGTCTCTCAATGTCCCAGTCGCCACGCTGCTCTTCGATGTCTTCGACCCGCTCGCGTACAACTACGATGCTTTCCCGAACGGCAACATGCTCCGGGTGCCCAACATCCCCACAATGCATGGGCGACTGAACATTAACACGGCATCCGCAACAGCACTCCGTGCTCTGCCCGGCCTGAACGCGTTCAATGAATCGTTCCCGGGCCACCTCGGACCGAATACCTTTGGTACCGATGTTCAAGATCAATTCGCCAACCCTGCAGAGGGCATCATTGCTTATCGCCAGATGGTTGCGGACCCGTTCTACCTGCATACCGCCGGCTCGGGATATGAACACGCGGTTGCAGGTTCAAACTCAATCTCTTTCGGCATAGTCAATTCCGGAAATGAGAAGCTCGCCCGGCGTTCCTACGACTACCGCAACCGCGCCAGCACCACGGGCATCCCGCTGCTCCGCGGACGCATGACAACGCGAGCCGCTGCGGGATACGCCCCCGGCTTCAACACAGCACCGATCTCGGGCGACCCTCGTTACACCGAAGACCTCTTCGTGTACGACATGGATTATCCCAATCGCAGCGTCCCCGATGATTACGACTTCTTCTCGAATCGTTCGGGTGATCTCAACCAAGGTGTCGGATCATCGCGGTACGAAAACGGCCGGGTGTCTTCCCTTTCGGGCTTTGCCACCATCGGTGAGTTGCTCGCGGTACGCAATGGCATCCGCCCGGCGTTTGGGCTCGATGTCCTTGCCTCTGACGAGGACAACAACGGGAATCTGTCAGAAGCGAACGACGGCACCAATCGTGTCTCGAGCGCTGGTCCGAATGGTCTCACCGATCGAAGCGTTGCAACAGAGTTCGCCGTTGATGCGATGCATGTTGATCGAACCATAGACAGTGCCGTCGATGATTATGAAGAGCAGATCATGCTCTTCGAGCGCATGGCCAACCTGGTCGATGTCCGTTCTGACACGTTCCTTGCCGAGGTTGAGTTGCGTGGACTCCGTTTCGACCCCAACTCCGGCCCGGACTACCGCGACAACGCCACGGGCGAAGTGACGGAGGATGTCAATCCTCGGGACGGCTGGCCGGATGGCGATGGCGAGCCCGACGGGCAGTGGGTCACTGTGGCCCGTGTGGAGTTTGCCGCGATCTTCGATCGTTCGAATGTTTGGACATCGGACGATCAGCCTCGCATGGTCTTCTACGCCGAACAGGACGCTCCGCTTGCGGAGGGGGGTTCGACTTCGGCGCAGCGGCCCTGATCCGGATCGCGAGGCTACACTTCGGGCATGTCTGAACACCAGCGGGTCACCGTGCGCACGCTCCGCCGATCACTCGAAACGGGTGCCGATCCCTTTGCGTGCCTGACGTGCTACGACGCGACGACGGCGCGTTGGTTGGAGCAAGCCGGGGTTTCCGTCTTGCTAGTAGGCGATACCGCTGCCGAGGTCATTCTGGGCTTCGATTCGACGATCCACATGACGATGGATGCCGCGGTGTTGCTCACCGCGGCTGTGCGACGGGGCGCTCCCAACACGTTTGTGATGGCCGACATGCCTTTCATGTCGTACCAGTCTTCGGTCGGCGCAGCGATGCACAACGCGGCACGCTTTATGACCGAGTCGGGCGCCGACGCCGTCAAGCTTGAAGTCACCGGAAAGGACCTTGATCTTGTTGAACGTCTGGCGCATGCGGGTGTGCCCGTGTGCGCACATCTGGGTTCGCGTCCACAAACCGTCGCGTTAACAGGCGGGTACAGCGCGGCGGGTCGCACGCCGCAGGAAGCCGACCGGATTGTGCACGATGCCCAGGCGATGGTGCGAGCGGGTTCGGTGCTCCTTCTCATCGAGGCAGTCCCGGCGGAGGTCGCTCAGCGGGTCGTCGAGGCCGTTGATGTCCCGGTGATCGGCATCGGAGCGGGCCCCGCGCCGCACGGGCAGATCGTCGTGCTGCACGATCTGCTGGGGCTCTCGGAGCGTCAGCCGCCGTTTGCCCCCCCGCTTGCCAAGCTTGGTGAAGAGATCGTCACAAAGGCCCGAGAATGGATCGATCGTGTCGCTTCTCGGAATCCATCGGAGCACCGATATCGAATGGTCCAAACGCAGCCTCAGCCCGGGGCGGCAGTAGAATCTTCGTGACTAGAGACACGCCGTCGAAAACCGTTTCCGGAGAACCAGCGTGAGACGATTCGTCACCAGCATCCCCGCGATTCTTGTCCTGTTCACGGTTGCCACCGTGCTCGTTGCCGCACCGGCCGCGATCAAATCGATCCACGGAGCCCAGCTTGCAGCGCGGATCGCCCTCGCTCAAAACACACTCGCTCATTCTGATGCTCTCGATCAGATCTCGCTCGAACGCTCCGCTGTGCACGATGCGGTTATGCCATCCGTCGTGCACATCATCACAATCGATGGGCGGAGAGCTCGCCAGAACCCCGAAACGTACAACCTCGGGATCGGCGCCTCAGGAGCAGGATGGTTCTGGGATGACCAGGGCCACATCATCACGAACGCTCACGTTGTCGAAGTCGGCGATCTTGTTCGCGTCGAGACCTTCGACGGACGCGTTCGGCGTGCCGATGTGCTTTATCGCGATGAGCAAACCGATATCGCGGTGCTGAAG
>JBCDAP010000297.1:0-3627 GCA_039185335.1 Planctomycetota bacterium
CTTCGCCACGCCGGATCAGCCTTCCATCGGGCGTAAAGGTATCGCGGCCATTGCCAACAATCGCAGAGTTGGCGTTTGGCACCAGCGGTGTGTCGTTCACAAAGTAATCGGAAATGAAGTCTTGGTTGTAGGCATAGATTTCATTCGGCGCATTGCCTCCGTGCACGATGTTGCCACCAGAATCACGCAACAACAGGGAACTGTCGTTTGGATCGGCCTTGGCCACCTGGCTTCCGAGCGCATTATCTAGGGCGGTTTGGCGGACAGTTCCGTCATCGTTCAATACCGCGGTCTCGCCGATCGCGGCCGGCGAAATCCAGATCTGCTTGTTCCCGTCGAGATACTCATCGAGCGCAATGAAGGCGTTGTAGCGAGCCGAAGTTCCGGTTGCGTAGTCATAAGACGATATAAACCGGTTATCGAAGTCGCCGGCATAAGACTCGTAGGCGATCCCGATCTGACGTAGAGAACTCTGGCTAGCAATGGTCCGTGCAGCAATGCGTGCATTCGCCAACGCCGGCAGAAGCAGCCCGATCAACAATGCAATGACAGCAACCACAACAAGCAACTCGATGAGCGTGAAAGCACGTGACCCGGTCAACGTGGGCTGCTGCTTCAAGGATGAGTGAGTCATGATTCGCCTCTCAGTTGTGTTTGCGAATCCGATCATCGAATTGAGTCGGTTACGGGGGCAAAGCAGAAACACACTTCACAAATCGCTCTCGCACACTGAACGGTGTACACCCTGGGATCGAACAACTGGTAGCATTTCAGTACACAGAGAAAAATGTAAGCGTTTTCATATCAATTCCTATAGCATACATTTGATCGGGTCTTGGTCAATCACAATCGAAGAAAGTAAAACGGTTTTCTTCGCGAATCGAGCACACCCCCTCAACACCAGTTGAGATCACTCTTTTTGGAGAATGAACTCGCACTTAGAGGTGCTCAGCCCAGACTCGAAGATGACTTTCCGGCCTCGAATCTCAACCTCACACACGGCTTTCGTCGGATCGAATTTCCAGCCCAGCGGGCTATGAAACTCAATCCCGTTGGGCGGAAGGGCCCTCCCCGTCCATTCAAAGAGTAATTGATCTCCTACCCGCTTCAGCGTGTATGAAGCAGGACCCCATCGTGTGGACGCCTCTGACACCCTCGCGCCAGCCCCCTCTAAAAAGCTTGACTCCAGTCCAGCCGCCAACACGAGGACACCCCTGGGCTCATCCTCATACACAAACATTGCCCGTACGGAATTCAGAAGGCCTGAACCGACCCACGTGTGCGGCATGTCGCCGATGAAGCGAGCAACGCGATCATCTCGGTAGGCGATCTCGGCCCAGTGACGCCAGCCTGATGGGTGCCGATCGAGCGCAAGCCACTGGTACATCTCATGGGCCCGTTCAGGCATGCCGAGCTTGATCATCGTTGTCATGACACGCAGCTCATAGGGCGTGTAATCGAACCAATCCGTCTCGTCTTTTGCGCGTGCACGGAAGTGCGACCAGTATCTCTCGAATGTGTTTCGGAGTTCTTCTTCCGGCATTCGGTCTGCGATAAGTCCCGGAAACACCATGATTGCCGTCGATGGCGGATCGAAGTCTCCGAGCTCAACACATCCTGGAATGTATGTAATGTCTTGCTCTTTGATGGCAAGCCGAACAGATCCAACAAACGCTTCCGCATGGTCTTCGGCTTCCGCCTGAAAGCTGGCCTCCAAATCGCTCCGTCCAGCGAGAGCAGCAATCGCCGCGGCATCGACAAGGCCTCGGTGAACGAACACGTTGTCCCAATACGAGTGCATTGGCTGGGCTGAGTATCCCTCATGGCTGATCGACTCCGGAACCAAGCCTTCCATCGCGGTACCGAGATAAACTGCAGACGATCGCTCAGCGCGCAGACTTTGGAGATAAGCAACCGCACGTTCCACGCGAGGGAGATGGCGAATCGCGATCGATGGATCCTCGAGATGATCCGCAAGCAGGCGTACGAGATAGATGTATTGTCCGGTCGAGTCGTGCTCGTCGGTTGGATCAGCTCCTCGATGGTCAACAACGCAGGGGATCTTGCCGTTCTCGTATTGGTACTCGGCGTACCACTCCAGATACTGAGCAACCTCTTCCGTGTGCCCAAAGTGTACCAGGGCGGATCCGGTTAGCGCTCCATCGCGGATCCAAGATCGTTCGTAGGTCCGAGAGCCTGGTTGGATCTTCGGGCCGTCCATATTGATCAGCATGTATCCGATCTGAGCCCTTGCATCCGCGAGATACTCCTTTGCACGCCCTTCAGCAACAAAGGCCGATTCACCTAGAATCTCAGCCCATTCGTGCGTTCGCTCGTCGAGCATCTTCGCAAAGTACTCTTGAGGGTCTTCAAAGAATCTGGGTGGAAGAACGGGCATCGGTCCCGATGTCGCGAGTGGATTTGCAACCACGATGGCAGCACTCCCGCCGGGCTCGAGGTTCCGCTCAAAGATCATGGAGGCAGTCGCCATGCCTGACGGATCGAACACGCGTTTTGAATCCGGTGCTCGCCCGCTGGCGAGCCGATTCACAACACCGCCTGCTGCGATTGTGGTTGCCCCGATGTGTTCAGGCTGCGAAGAAACAGTAATCGTCCCCATGCCATCAACATGAACTGTGCCATCTGGACTTGTCTGGATCTTCTGGATCCGCTCCCATCCCCCGACCCTGTTTAGCATTTGCCAAGGTGGGAGGACCTGGAGCGGACGGATTGCAAGCCCCAGCTCAACCCGCTGGGACTTCGAAGAACGGTTGCGCAGCAGGTATCGAGTGAGTAGCACTTCCTCTTCGCCAAGACGTGTTGCGAGCGGTGTCACAAGCAGATCAAGTGTCTCAGCTCGGCGCAGAACCGTCGGTATCGGAAGTGAGTCATCCTGCAATAACTGCCGGTGGGTTGAGTTTGCCCAGCTATAAAATTTCTCATTCGTACGAATGAATGGCTCGATCGAAACACCACGGTTGTTGACCTCGACCACCCCGTGTTCCGAGATCAAGGCCTCGTGATCCGAATCTTCGTTTCCCGCGACAGTCCAAAAGACTTGACGATTCTCAAAGACCATCGGCCAGTGACCGCGCGGATCGTTGAGGGAGATCTCGCGCAGAAACGCATTGTGATCAGAAATATCGAGCGGCAAAAATTTGATGCCGCTTAGCACGATTTCGTCCGCAGCAGTGGCTTCTGTGATAATTCGGAGAGCGAGTGCTTCATGCTCAGGAAAAAAGTGTTCGTCTCGGTCTCCATCCGAACCCTGGACAACGGCAACGGTTTCCCAGTTCTGAAGATCTCGCGTGCTTTCAATCCGGTAGGCAACCGGATGCTTGGCGCTGGCCCATGTCAGTACCATCCCGCTAAATTCACGCTGCTCATCTAGTTGAACAGTCAAGGTCGCAGGAACACTGTCTGTGTGAGATGCCGAAATGCTGATAGAACCGTAGGGATTTGGCCTGGACCTACTCCCTTCGTGACTGGTCACTGTGGCGGTTACCGGCCCGCGGATCGGCGGACCGGTTTCGACCAGACTGAGTTTTTGAACATCCAGATGTCCTCTCCCTCCGCCCGATGCAGTCACAACGATCTCAATGGCTCTGATCCTCTTGAGGCTGTCCC
>JBCDAP010000298.1:0-3594 GCA_039185335.1 Planctomycetota bacterium
GATCGAATACGTATGCCCCGTCTACTGCACCCCAGATCTGTTCGTCCTTGTCGTCGAAGCCGCGATCCCAGGAGGTTAATCCGTGCGCTCCGATCGCAACTTCGGAAGTCGCGTAGCTTGCCCCGTTCAAACTGCTCAAGCAGTTCTTCCCGTCGGTCGATCCCTCAAACTCGCCTGTCAGCAACATCTTCAAGAACACCGAACACCCTTTGCGTTCGCTCAGATCCAAGGGCGAAAGGTCCGCGATCGCATCCTCCTCTTGCCACTCTCCCGCATAGTTCATCGCGTTCGGCAATTCGAACACTGCACTCTCGAAGATCCCTTCGGCACTCTCGGTCACGCGGTACACACGTTGGCGATAGGGACGCTCCTTGGCGCTCGCCACTGCTTGTTCGATGTACAGCCACTTCGCCCCGTTCATCTCGGTCCAGATCGGGACCATTTCGAGTGTGATCGGGAAGTACGACTCATCTCGCTCAGACTGAGCCACCGAATCGAACGAACCGATCATCAATTCTGTCAGGTGCTCGATCCTAGTTTTGATACGTTCGATCACGAAAATGCGATCTCGGAGTTCGACATGCGCCCGATCGAATTCTTGATCAACAACGGTCATAATCGACTGCTCAGAATCAGTGTCAGTGATCTTGATTTCTAGAATTCTTGGCTGATTCTCACCCTCGCCAGGCTTATGAATCTCGAGCACATAGTCTTGCTCATCGATCGACAACTCATATCGACCAGGACGATTCAGAGTAGTCAACAGGACTTCTCCGCGTTCTTCAGGCATCGTGCCTTCAAGCGTACCAGGTGCCATGGACCGGATCGCATATCGCCTGCATTGCTCGAACGTTGTTGTTTCTGATGTAACCATCGGATCGACTTCGTTTGTTCCCCACCCCTTCTCAACGCGCCAACCCTGCGATCGGATGGTCCACCGAAGCTTGAAATCCTCACCGGCATCAGCCAAAACGTGCGCGTGTGCACTGCTGATTTCTGACTCAAAACCGCTGCCCTTCATCCGAAACACTAGATCAGTCGCATTGGAATCTTCTTCCGCAGGCAGAAGCCCAATCGGCAAATCGATGATCATCCTCTCCTGGCACTGCTCAACCATTTGAAGCGAAACGCTTTCCGGCAAATCAATCACTTTCGCATCAATCAGAGCCTCTCCTTCGCTCCCCCCGTTTGCACTCAGGCTCCACAAACGGCAACCGATCGGATCCACTTCCTGCACATTGTCATCGCGGCATACCACGAAGAAAACGCCGTCGGTGTCTTCAAATGATGCCTTGCGAACCCAATGATGAACCTCGCTTTCCGCAGGATCATCAGAAACACTGCGGAATTCTCCCTCGAACCATCGACAGAAACGATCCAGTTCGCGTTCACCAGCTGTTGCCGTCGCCGCAAAACAGCACGCCACCACGATCAAAGAAACAATTCGTTGAATAAGACCAGCCATCACAGAGACCCCTTCTGCAAATGATTCGTTGTCTTTCAAGCTCTTGGAGATCGAGCCTGCCACCCAACGCCACAGCCTAGCAGCGCACGAAAAACGGCGGTCCGAACCACCGTTTTCTGGCAAGAATTATTTATTTTTGGGCGGCAAAGCAGCCGCGTGTTTCTTGTCGTTCAAGCACGTCGGCGACGGAGGGCAAGCAGGCCTGCGCAACCGAAGAGGGCCGAGGCTGAAGGCGAGGGAATGAATCCTGTGTAAAGATTCAGGCGGATCTCCGCATCCTGGACAAGGATGCTGTCGACGACGACAGAGCCATTGATGCCACCGCCGTTGACAGAAAGCGTCGCGTCTGGGGCGAGGATGGTGCCATTGAAGTTGTTGTTGATGGTGATGGCGGTCGCATCGACGAAGTTCCAGAGGATACGTGCAGAGTTCTGCTGATTGAAACCACCAATGAGATTCGGCGGAGCGGAGAGATCGACGGCCCCTGTTCCGCCAGTGGAGTAATTGATGATGACGGTGTCGGCAGAACCCATGTTGAGGTTGAGCTGCCCTAGGCCCGAGTCGACTTGCGTCTGTGTGAGATCGAAGATCGCGACATTCAAACCACCGATCATGGTGTTGGCGTTGCCATTGATGTTGCCGGCTCCGTCGACCACGCCTGTTGCGTTGAGGCCACCCAGGAAGGCAGAGTCAGCTTGGGCCTGAGCAATCAGCGAAGCGGCAGTCGCAGCAACCGAGGCGTCTTGGATGGTCTGCCCGCCGTTGACATTGGCGGTACCGAGGATGTCGGCAGTGTTGCCGATGCGGAAGTCACCGCTGTTGTTGATGTTGACAGTGGCTCCAGCAGCAAGTGAGCCGCCAATCGCGAGGCCTGTGCCGTTGACGGCGGTCACTGCGCGGATGCTGTAGTTGGAAGTGCCACCCAGGAGATTACCGCCGATGATGGCGCTGCCATCGACCTCGGAGCTTGAGAAAGTGAGATCGTTGGCAACGACGAGGTTCCAGCCGCCGAATGCCGCCGCGTGAGCTGACGAGAAGGACAACGCAGCGAGACCAAAAACACATACAGACTTGTTCATGACTTCTTCCCTGAGAATTGAATGAGCAGCGGAGACTGATCTCCGGAGTAATGACGTGTGGTGTCAGTGTTGGCCTGAGAAACAGCGAGATCAAGACCAATCCAACACGACGTGCCACCAAACTTGAAACTCTTTGTGAACGAGCTTCGACCTGAAGCCTGAGGGAGTGTCGATTTTTGCGCACAATACCAATCAAATTACTATCAAACTATCTGATTCCCAGAAAAGTACATCAAAGTGGTGCTTTGTGTCGGAGAGTGGGAGAAAATGGCCCTATGTTGTTCTTGTCGAAGCAAGCAATACCTAAAGAGGCCTGATGCGTGATCTTCACTGGGCAATACGAGCACTCGATAGACGCGAAGAATCGCATTGCGATTCCAGCCGACATCCGCGCTCGCTGGTCCACAGAGCACGACGGAGAGGCTTGGCAAGCACTGCCATGGAAACAAGGCGTCATCAGGCTCTACACCGAGCGTGATTTCGCGCAGGCAGCAGATCGGGGCCGGTTAACGCTGACCCCAGACGAAGACGAGGCGGAGATCGACGCAACGATCTTCGGCCTCTCGGAACGGCTTCCGATGGACTCGGCGGGCCGGATCCGGATTCCTGAAGGACACCTCGAGCTCGCGGGGCTCAACAAGGAGGTCGTGATCATCGGAGCACGCGACCGACTCGAACTCCGCGACAGAGCTGAATGGAACAGCCAGCGGAATGACCGCTTGGCACAGCTCCAGGCCTTCATGAAGCGGAACGCTCAGCGTTCCGCGGACGCATCCGCCGGGTAAACCACCCGTCGGTCGCATTGAACACCGAGCCGTCTCGGTGTTCGACAACACAGGAGCCTTCGGAGGCGCAAGGACGCGCCCGCATTCGAACCTCGACGCAAGGACGCATCGGGATCACTGGAATGCGAACCACCGGCTCAGAACATCGGCCCCCTCGACCACCACCGAGCGGGCCGTTTCCTCCCCGTTTTCGTGTTCACGGGGCGCAAACTATGCAAGACGCCCGTGCGGCGCGCCCCCACCAGCGACGCACGAATCCACCACC